>DXFC01000028.1 GCA_019114645.1 Candidatus Halomonas stercoripullorum | reverse complement strand
CATGGCCCGGGCCATGAAAGCCGCCGTCGTGGCTGGTCGTGGTGCCTTTCTCGCTGGACGCATGTTGCGTCGTGAATATGCCCAGCCCTCCTCGCCGATGGCTGGACGCTTGGGCGTCTGAGTTTAGCCCGTTTCCGTTTTTCCCGTGGGCTCGACTGGGCTTGTATGGCTGCTGTTCTGCATTGATCGGGTAAGCAGGTTTGTGTCGGGTACCGGTCTCGAAATGGTCACGCCGGCCTCAGGGGCCGGCGTGATCTGCCACTGCAGTGCAAAGTGCTTACACTTCCTTATACAGCTCGGCCCCTTGGGCGCGGAATCTCTCTGCCTGTTCCTGCATGCCTTTCATCACGGCTTCCTGGTCGCCGTCGAGACCGTTGTCGCGAGCGTAGTCGCGCACCTCCTGACTGATTTTCATCGAGCAGAACTTGGGCCCGCACATCGAGCAGAAGTGGGCCACCTTGGCTGAATCCTTGGGCAGCGTCTCGTCGTGGTATTCCCGAGCAGTATCGGGGTCTAGGCCGAGATTGAATTGGTCTTCCCAGCGAAATTCAAAGCGTGCCTTGGAAAGAGCGTTGTCACGCCGTTGCGCAGCAGGGTGGCCCTTGGCAAGGTCGGCGGCGTGCGCGGCAATCTTGTAGGTAATGATGCCGGTCTTGACGTCATCCTTGTTGGGCAGACCGAGGTGCTCCTTGGGCGTCACGTAACAGAGCATGGCACAGCCGTACCAGCCGATCATTGCAGCTCCGATGCCCGAGGTAATATGGTCATAACCAGGGGCGATGTCGGTAACCAGTGGACCCAACGTATAGAAAGGCGCCTCGTCGCAATACTCGAGCTGCTTGTCCATGTTCTCCTTGATCAGGTGCATAGGCACGTGGCCGGGACCCTCGATCATCACCTGCACGTCATGCTTCCAGGCGATCTTGGTTAGCTCGCCGAGGGTCTCGAGTTCGGCGAACTGGGCCGCATCGTTGGCGTCGGCAATGGAGCCGGGGCGCAGACCATCACCCAATGAGAAGGCTACGTCGTATTGCTTGCAGATCTCGCAGATCTCTTCAAAGTGGGTGTAGAGAAAGCTCTCCTGGTGATGGTAGAGGCACCACTTGGCCATGATCGAGCCGCCCCGGGAGACGATACCGGTGACCCGCTGGGCGGTCAGCGGCACATAGTGCAGCCGTACCCCGGCGTGGATGGTGAAGTAGTCCACCCCCTGTTCGGCCTGTTCGATCAAGGTGTCGCGGAACACCTCCCAGGTCAGGTGTTCGGCCACGCCGCCAACTTTCTCCAGCGCCTGATAGATCGGCACCGTGCCGATCGGCACCGGCGAGTTGCGGATCAGCCACTCGCGGGTCTCATGGATATTCTGCCCGGTGGAGAGGTCCATGATGGTGTCGGCACCCCAGCGAATCCCCCAGGTCATCTTGTCGACCTCCTCCTCGATGGAGGAAGTCACTGCCGAGTTACCTAGATTACCGTTGATCTTGACCAGGAAGTTACGCCCGATGATCATCGGCTCGGACTCAGGATGGTTGATATTGCAAGGGATGATCGCCCGTCCGGCGGCCACTTCGGCACGCACGAACTCAGGGGTAATCTCCTCGGGTAGCCGAGCACCGAAACCCTGGCCAGGGTGCTGGTGACCGAGGATGCGCTCCACCTCTGGTGTGCCTGCGTAGCTATCAACGAGCGCTTGCCTGCGCTGATTCTCGCGGATGGCGATAAACTCCATCTCCGGCGTAATGATCCCTTGGCGGGCGTAGTGCAGCTGGGTGACGTTTTTTCCTGCCTTGGCACGGCGTGGAGTGCGCGTCAGCTCGAAGCGCAGTGGGGCCAGCAGCGGATCATTGGCACGACGCTTGCCGTACTCGCTGGTTGGGCCGTCGAGGAACTCGGTGTCGCCACGTTCCTCGATCCAGGTGCGACGCAGTGCAGGAAGGCCGCGGCGCAGGTCGATCTCGGCCTGGGGGGCGGTGTAAGGGCCGGATGTATCGTAGACAAGCAGCGGCGGGTTGTGCTCATCTGCCTCGGAGGTGCGGGTCGGCGACAACGTAATCTCACGGAAGGGCACGCGGATATCAGTGCGTGAACCTTCGATATATACTTTGCGTGAGGCTGGCAGCGACTGGATGGCAGCAGCATCGACCCGTGCCGTTTCGGCGAGAAAGTTGGTGGTTTTGCTCATGCGAAATCCTTGTCGTTATTCAGAAGCGCTTGATTCAAGTGCGTTTGGTGCGTTTGACAACGAACACTTAGAGGCTGCGATCCAGCCCCATCTGCCAGAAATCAATTTCCAGTCGGGTAGCGTCGCGGAATACCGTCACCAACTCCTCGAAGCGTGCCGGAGTCACGTCAGCCAGGCGGGCATTGAGCCACTCCTCTTCAGCGCGGCGTGCAGCCTGAAATTCGTCACTCTCATACATGGCGATCCACGCTTCATAGGGGTTGGCTTCGCCACGTACGGTGTCGGCTCGGGAGTTGAGCCAGTCAGCGACCACGGCATAGCCAACCAGGCAAGGGGCCAGTGCCACGTGCATGTCGAGAAGATCACCGCGGTTTCCGGTATCGAGCACATAACGGGTATAGGCCATGGTGGCACGGGCTTCAGGCAGGGCGGCGAGCTCGGCTTCGCTGATGCCCCACTCGCGGCAATAATTGATGTGCAACCCAAGCTCGAGATCAATGATCGCCTTGAGCCCGTCATGGGCCTGACGCATATCGGTCAGCGTTCGGCTCTTGTACACGGCTAGCGCGTAGGCGCGGCCGAAGTGGATCAGAAACAGGTAGTCCTGTTTCAGGTAATGACGAAAAGCATCCTGCTCCAGCGTGCCATCGCCTAGTTGGCGCACGAAGTCATGTTCGATATAGGCGCGCCAGTCGTCTTGGCAGGCTTGGGTCAGGTCGCTGAAACGGTAGCTCATCGTTATCTCCGAAAGTAAAGGCGATCCGGAGCGTGAGCGAAGGGGAGGCGAGGCAGGGGAAGTGATAAATAATAGAGCCTTGGCCACCGCTTGATTCCTACGCCGGTGCTAACCGGATCAGGTTCAACGGGACCAGCACTTGGGTGCTATCCATTGTGGAAAGACCCCGCGCCATCTCAGCCGGTTTCACCGGCACCCCGTCAAGCGAGTCAGCCAGAGTCTACCAGTTTGGCTAGGAGTTGCCAGCAGGGCTTCGACTCAATCGGTTTGTGTATCCAGTTGTTCAAACCACCCTAGGTGCTCGGGCAAGGTCAGCTCGCTGGCGGGCTGGCCGGCGAAGTACCACTCTCGGGCATTACGCCATTGCCAGCGGCGCTCTTCGCCATCCATTTCGATGCCTAGGCGCAGCGGCCCGTAGCGGGCGAAGGCACGGCCCAGCACGTGAGAGTCTCGCAAAGCGAGGTTGGCGAGTAGTTCCAGGCGGGAGCCACCGTATACAGCAAGGTCCTCTACACGGATGGTGTTGCCATTCAGTATCACTCGCGCCTCGCCGAGTACCTCGCCGAGCGTGAGCCTATCACGCAGCCAGCGCCGCTCCCGGACGGCATCGACGAACAGGTTGACCAGCAGGCCACTGTCGCGCATAGCCAGTTCGAGTCGGGCGTCGAGCTCAAGTGGTGCCTTCCAACGCATGCGCCCCTCGGGTAGGGCGAGTTGCGCCAACCAGCCATGGGCGAGGTTGTCGGCATTGTGCTGCAGGTGCACATTACGCATGCTCAGCTGTGAGCCGGAGATATCGAAGCTGAGGGTTTCAAGGTCGCCGTCGCGAAGGTGTGACTCCAAGCGCAGTTCACCGTCGAGCGTCTGCTTATCGAAGGCTAGGCGGGCGTGGGGCGCGTGCAAGGATAGGGTGCCCTCCGCACGCATGCCTTGCAGGCGCAAGTGGGTGGCGATGCTCGCCTGACCGGAAAGCAGCTCGACTCCGCCACCTTGCGGCAGGTAGTCGTTGAGTGCGGCGAGGCTTGGCACCGCCACGTGAGGCATAGCGATTTCGGTATTCAATCTGCGCAGCCCCTCAGGCAGTGCAAAGTGTTGCGCTTGGCTATGGATTTCCAGCAGCTGGCCCTCGATCAATGCGTCTTCCGCGGCTTGGCGGCGCAGGCTGAAGCGGGGGAGGGTGAGGTGCAACCGCGCGCCGGGGTCGGTGATCTCCAGTACAAGCGAGCCGTCACCCAAGGCTTCGTAGTGCAGAAAGCGTGCGCCGAGCTGCTGGGAGTGCACGTGAACTTGGCTGCCAGGTACAAGCTCGCCCTGTGTCAAGCGGAGTTCAGCACTGAGGCGCCCGCCACCCTGGATTGCCAGACCGTGCTCCTTGGGCAGAAAGGCATTAAGAAAGCTAAGCCGGTCGACCATGCCGTCGAGCTGTAGGGTAGCGCCCAGTGATTGAGATGCCGATGCATCGTGAATTGTTCCATCGTCTAGCCAGCCGAAACCCTGCAGGCGTGCCTGGCGTGCCACCAGCAGGGTATGCATGGGATCATCCTGTGCGGTTGAGGCGGTGACTTCCAGTCGGCTACCGGAAAGATCCAGTGACTGCTCCGCGTACTGATACTCACGCAGCACCAGAGTGGCGTCGAGTTCACCACGAAAGGTTTCATTGAGCAGTTGCCCGTCGATGGTGCTGCCCCGCAGGGTGAGCTGCCCATGGCTCAGCTCGTCGGTCAACGTGAACTCCCCATCGCTGCGGGCTGCTCCACTGAGCAGGCGCAGCGGTATCGGCGCCGGCAGATAAGTGTTAAGGACGCTGACATCGGGAACACGGGCGTTACGCCAAACCAGTTGTCCCTGGGGCGCCATGTCGGCGAGTAGGTGAGTGGGCAGGAGGGTAGTGAACGTCAACTGTTCGGCCTGGAGCAACCGGCTCAGGTCCGCCAACCGGGTCACTTCCACGGCAGCGAACTCAAGTGCCAGCTTCGCTTCAGGTGTATGCGGCTGCATGGCGAGTTGCAGTTGGCCATCGCCGCGTGCGCGAAAACCGAACAGTTCTGCCCCCAGTGCCTCGGACTGAACCTCAAGCCGGCTACCCGCCTGCAGTTCATCCTGATGAAAATACAAGGTGCCAGTGATTCGTCCCCCACCGGTCACGGCCAGTCCGTTACCGTCAAACAGATCGGCAAGAAAAGGGTCAAGTACACTGATATCGGTGACTTCGGCCTGGTCCAGATGGAGGCTGGCGCCGAGCAAGGTGTCAGGTGGGGCATGCAGTTGCAGGTCCGGCGTTGTGAGTTCGATCCGGAACTCTTCGGCATGGGCCAGTGGCGGGGGCGGTGCGGCAGGTCCCCCGGCGCCGAGATCGACTATTTCAATGTCGTTTAGCGTAAGCGCCAGCCTGGCATGCTCCGTGACGTTGACGGCTACCGTACCGGAGCCGTGTACATGATAGAGGGTGCCGCCTTCAAGCCAGTGGCCTTCATCGAGTCGTGCGCTCAGAGTGGGTGAGTCCAGGCGCAGATGACTGCCGGGCTGGACTTCGCCCTGCTGGATGGCAAGCTCGCCTTGCAGCTCACCATGGCCGCCGATTCGCAGCCAGCCCAGGGTGGCGAGGTAAGGATTGAAAACATCGTAAGCGTCACTGTGACCGACCAGTTCAAGGGTGCCGGAGACAAACTGCGCCGCTGCCCGGCCAGGATGGTCCGCTAGACGTAGTGGATCGAGCTGCAACTCACTGTGCAGCGTGACATCCTCGACCAACGTGGTAGCGCCATGCAGCAACTGGCCATCACTGAGTGCCAGTGCCAGCTGCCCGACTGCCAGTTCGCCTGCCTGCCACTGCAGGTTGTGCAAACGTAGCGTGCCTTGGCCCTCAAGACGATAACCATCGAGTTCGGCCTGGCGAATCCCGTCAGCGTCGAGATCGCTGATCCTGATGCGCTGTTGCAGCAGCGGTATCAGCTCAAACCCCAAGGTGGCGCTGTCGGCCTCCAGCCTGTAGCGGCGTTCGGCGGCTGTACCGGCCAGGGTGAGTTCGGTGACGTGCAGCTGGCCGGGAAAGAGCGACCAGGCGCGCTCCCAGCTCAGCGTGAAGCGTGGCGAGCGGTCGAGCTGGCTACGCGCCCAGTCGCTGTTGAGCAAGATGTTGGCGGTAAGGAGATATAGGAGGTAGAGCGCTGCCGGCAGAATAGCGAGCCATGCCAGCAATTTGAGCAGCGTAGGGCGGGTCATGGCTTGCTTTTTTGGCCTTGATGCATTGCAAAGTTACCTCTCGCTGCGAATATCTGGTTTGGGTCGGGCTTGAGGTAGTACATTGAAGGATTGGGTGGGCATCTCTAGGGAGAGAGAAGGAGGAGGTGGCTGCAAGTCGAGCGGTTGGCGCTGCAGGGCTGCTTGCTTGCCGAAGGTACCCAGATGACGAAGTACCGTGGGTGGCGCTACCTCGGACGGTGCCAGGAGTAGCCCGGCGCGGCGTAGCCGCTGGCCATGGGTCAGGCTGCTGGTCAGCTTGACCAGTGGCGCAGCCAGCAGCAGGCCAAGCCAGACCGGGCTCAACCACCAGAAAAACAGGGTTGCCCAGGTGTAGGTGGCATAAGCCCATATTGCCCCGAGCAGGGTGGCTGCCCAGGTATGACGAAGCGTACTCCTCCACGGGATAGAGCGACCCTCGCGCACCTGAGCATCCCAGCTCACCTGGCGACCACTCAGTACGCCAAGGATGAACAGGCTATGAAAGACCATCATGATAGGGGCAATCAGGATGGCGATGAAAAGCTCCAGCAAGGCGCTCAACAGTAGCTTGCCTCGCCCGCCGAACCCCTCGGGGCGCTGAATAAAGGCGAGAATCAAGCCCAGCACCTTGGGCATCAGCAATAGCGCCGCGGTACTGCCGATCAATGGCAGGATGAGGTTGGGAACGGCGATCGGCCAATCGGGAAAGAGCTGATAGCCCTGGCGGAAGAAGTCGTGCTCTCCCTGGGCGCGGCCAATGGCATCTATCGTACTGATGGCCAGCATCAGCGCCCAGAAAAAAGAGGTTAGATAGGCCAGCGCCCCGAACAGGAAGTGCAGGCGGCTCACCTTATGCAGTCCACGGGCTCCCAACAGCCGCAAATGCTGCAGGTTGCCCTGAACCCAGCGCCGGTCTCGCTTGGCGAAATCGAGAATATTGCTGGGTACTTCTTCGTAGCTCTCTTCGAGAGTGACATCGAGATGCACTTCCCAGCCAGCGCGCCGCAGCAGCGCCGCCTCGACGAAATCGTGGCTGAGGATTTCTCCTCCCAGCGGGGGCCGGCCGGAGAGGGTCGGCAAGCCACAGCTAGCCATGAAGGCTTGCGTGCGGATAATGGCGTTGTGGCCCCAGAAGTTTACCGTGTCGCCCTGCCAGAAGGCCTGCCCCGCTGCCAGGAGGGGGCTGTGCAGGGCGGCAGCGAACTGGATAAAGCGTCCGAACACGCTCTCCGAGCGAATCGGGATAGGCACAGTCTGGATCAATCCCACTCGTGGGTTGGCCTGCATTGAAGCCACCAGCGAGATCAGCGTCTTTCCGCCCATGATGCTGTCGGCATCGAGCACGATCATGTAGTCGTATCGATACCCCCAGGCCCGGCAGAAATCCGCCAGGTTGCCTGCCTTGCGGCCTTGATTACTCTCGCGTCGACGATAATGGATCGCGAGACGTGAGGCGAAACGTCGTTGCAGGATAGCGATGGCCTGAGCCTCCTGACGAGCGATCGCATCATCGCGGGTATCGCTGATCACGAACACCTCGAAGCCCTGGGCGTCAGGTTGGTCGAGCAGCGAGCGGCAGGTGCATGCCAAGCCGTCTGCTACCCGCATGGGATCTTCGTTGTGAATGGGCATCACCAACACGGTACGCTGCTCATCGAGGTTGGTCGGGTTGGTTTGGGTACTGAACCTGGCCAAAGTGGCCGGATTCCGGC
>DXFC01000215.1 GCA_019114645.1 Candidatus Halomonas stercoripullorum | reverse complement strand
CATGCGGCTGGTCAAGGAGTACCTCCCCCGCGCCTATGCCAACGGTAATGACATCGCGGCACGCGCCCAGATGATGAGTGCGGCAATGATGGGCGCCACTGCCTTCCAGAAGGGGCTAGGAGCGATTCACGCTCTCAGTCATCCAGTCGGCTCGGTGTTCAACACCCACCATGGCACCACCAACGCGGTATGCATGCCCGCAGTACTCGATTTCAATGCCGAGATGATCCGCGACCGATTCGACATGGCCGCTGCCTATCTGGGCATCGAAGGTGGGTTTGAAGGCTTCACTGCCTTCGTTCAGTCGCTCAACGACCAGTTAGGCATCCCGCGAACGTTATCGGAGCTGGGCGCGACACCGGAGCGTATCGACGAATTGGCTGAAATGGCCATTCAAGACCCCAGCTGCGGCGGAAACCCTGTGACGTTGACCATCGACAACCTCAAGGAGCTGTATCGACGCTGCATGTGACTCAACCCAGTTCGCCAATGGCCTCGCCAAGCACGTTAACGACCCGATCAATCTCTTCCTTCTCGACAATAAAGGGCAGGCCTAGCTGAATGGTGTCAGCGCCGTAACGCACATAGAAGCCTTTCTCCCAGCACTTCATGGCGATCTCGAAGGGTCGGCGCGCCGGCTCTCCGGGATAATGTTCAATCTGTAGCGCACCCGCGAGACCGTAGTTGCGGATATCGCTGATGTAGCGCGTGCCCTTGAGGCTGTGCAGCGCATCCTCGAAAACCGGACTCATCTGACGGACTCGATCGACAAGACGGTCTTGCTCCAGGATGTCCAGCGCGGCCAAGGCAGCGGCACAGGCGACCGGGTGGCCGGAGTAGGTGTAACCATGCGGCAGCTCAAGCATGTAATCAGGGCCGCCCTGCTCCATAAAGGTCTGGTAAATCTCGCCCTTGACGATCACTCCCCCCATCGGTACTGCGCCATTGGTCAGTTGCTTGGCAACATTCATGATGTCAGGGGTGACACCAAATTCGGCGGCACCAGTCATTGACCCCATGCGTCCGAAGCCGGTAATCACTTCGTCGAAGATCAGCAAGATATCGTGTTGATCACAGATCTCGCGCAGCCGCTGCAGATAGCCCTTGGGCGGTGGCAGTACGCCGGCAGAACCGGCCAGCGGCTCAATGATAACCGCCGCAATGTTGGAGGCATCGTGCAGGGCGATCAGCTCCAGCAGCTCCTCGGCCTTCTCGGCACCGCGCTCGGGCATGCCACGGGTGAAAGCGTTCTCGGCAAGCAAGGTGTGTGGCAAATGATCAGCGTCGACTCCCTGACCAAACAAGGCGCGGTTGGCGCCAATCCCACCCAGGCTGATGCCACCGAAGTTGACCCCATGATAGCCCTTCGCGCGCCCAATCAGCTTGGTCTTGCCAGGCTGACCCTTCTTGCGCCAGTAGGCGCGGGCAATTTTCAGCGCGGTATCGGTGCTCTCCGAGCCGGAACTGGTAAAGAAAACATGATCCAGCCCTTCCGGCGTCAGTTCACGCAAGCGATGGGCCAGCTCGAATGCCTTGGGGTGGCCAAACTGGAAGGCCGGTGCATAGTCCAGTTCGCGCAGCTGGCGACTGACGGCATCGGCAATCTCGGGCCGCGAGTGACCGGCACCGCAGGTCCATAACCCGGAAAGGCTATCGAAGACCCGACGCCCATCAGAATCAATCAGATAGCTGCCTTCGGCGCCGACGATGATCCGTGGGTCGCGCTTGAACTGACGGTTGCCGGTGTAGGGCATCCAGTAGGCATCCAACTGCTCGGCACTCAAGCCGGCGGCGTAGCGAAACTGCTGTGCGGTCATGCTGACCTCCCCTGTGGTTACGGCTGCCTTGACACCTTCAAGCTAGCCCCCGAAGTGCCTAACTCCTGGCGCTCTAGTGATCCGCCAACAGCGCCTCACGCAGCTTCTGCTCATCAAGCACCGTCAGGCGCTGCCGGTCAATACTGATAATACCCCTATCACGCAATCTGGCCAGCAGTCGCGAC
This sequence comes from Candidatus Halomonas stercoripullorum, assembly GCA_019114645.1. GTDB lineage: Bacteria > Pseudomonadota > Gammaproteobacteria > Pseudomonadales > Halomonadaceae > Halomonas > Halomonas stercoripullorum. The sequence continues at coordinate 3,414 of DXFC01000215.1, read as the reverse complement.
AGGGTTTCCGGAGTCATCGCCAATTGCGATGCCAGCCACCGTTTGGGAATGCTCAGGCGCACGACTCGGGGAGTTTTTGAACGTCCACCGGGCAATTGACGCAGGATATAGCTGACCAGGCGCGACATGGCGTCGGCCTGGGTCAATAACGCCAGGTCTTCGAGACGCTCGGTAAGCTCCAGCGCCAGACGGCTCATGAACTCGGCTCGGCATTGCGGCTGTTGATCCATGAGATCGCGGCAGCGCTGTGCAGGAATCGCCAGGACATGGGTGCGGCGCAGTGCTTCCGCCGAATAGAGATAAACCCCCGCGCTGGAGACCATGCTCAGCTCGCCCAGTGTGCCGCCACGTTCGACGCAACGAATGGTAGCCAGGCGGCCGTCACCGGCGCTACGCGCCAAACGCACCGCCCCGTTAATGATAATGTAGAACCAATGTGCCGGTGCATCCTGACGAAACAACCACTCCCGGCTCTTCAGCGACCGCAGCTGGGAGTCCTGCAATAGTGCCGTAACCTCATCGTCAGCCAGTTCGCCCAGCCAGGGCACACCACGTATCAGCTCGCGGAGCTGCCTGGGCTTGAACAGCAAGTCAGTCGATGCGGTATCGTGTGGGCTGACGGAGGTATCCATAATGTCCTCTATTTATATGCACACTCTTGACCAAAGTCAGGCAAGCATTTCTTGTCGTGAGCGCAAGACCTTGGCTTCGCTGGTAAAACTGCGACATTACCCCGCACAGTTTAACCCACTAAAACCCTCAAGTATTGATGCAAAGCAAGGTTCTGAGCCCTCTATCAGCCTACACTCGGTTTATTGCCCACTAGGCAAAACGTGCCAGCAACTATCCATCGGGAAGCGACCATGAAACCGACACCGCTCTCAACCGATTCAATCCCCACTATGCAAACTCCTCTAGATACGCGCGGCCGCGGCTTGGCGGCAATCGTCTATATACTCTTTCTGGGCAGTATTATGGCGGTGGTAACGGCTCCCATCGGCGTGCTGATGGCACACTTGCGTCGGCGATATACTGCTGACTGGGTGGCGAGCCATCTGCAGTTTCAGATTCGTACTTTCTGGCTCGGCGCCCTGGGCGGTGTCGCAGCTCTGGCGATCTGGAACTTGTTGGGACTGGTCAGTGCGCCCTCCTGGGCCTCTTGGGTACTGGGCTACGCTTTCTTTACTGCCTGCCTTATCTGGACTATCGGCCGCTGTGGGGTCGGGATCAACCGACTATTACATGACCAGCCTATCAGCGATCCGCGCAGTCTCTTGTTTGGCGGTGCCAGAGTCTCACTGGAAGACTAAACCTCCACAGCAAAAGCCCGGTGCGCGGGCCTCAGCCATCTGACTATTCGAGTGTAGGGAGGCCAAGTGACGGATCGCCCTTCGAACCCTCAGCCACGCCCTCTACCCAATCCGGGTTGGGGGCCGCTATCGACACTGCCTGGCAATCCGCTGATGTGGGTGCTGATCCTCAGCGAAATAGTGGTGTTTGCCGCCTTTTTTGGCATGTTTGCCTGGCTGCGCGCCGGTGACCGCGACGTCTTCGACACCTCGCAGCAGCTGCTTGATCCGGTCGCTGGCGGTATCAATACCATGGTGCTGCTGACCAGCGGGCTGTTTGCCGCCCTTGCCGTGCAGGCGATCGGTCGTGGCCACAAGCGCCGCTGCCGCCAGTGGCTGGCGGCCACCGCTGCGCTGGGGGTGGTGTTCTGCGTGGTGAAGGTCGTCGAGTACGCCGACAAGATCGGTCAGGGCCTATCGCCAGAGACCAATACCTTTTTCACGTTTTATTACCTGCTGACCGGGTTTCACTTCGCTCATGTGCTGTTCGGGCTGGGGCTGATTGCGCTGGTGGCCTGGCGCATTTCCCACGCCAACGTGGAAACGGCCACCGCTTTCTGGCACATGGTCGATCTGATCTGGATTCTGCTTTACCCAATCATCTATCTATTGCGCTGAAGAGCTGCGGAGGTGAGCCATGAGTGCCAAGACTCCTGCCACACATGACACCGCCACGCGTCGGCTATTGATTACCTGGGCAGTACTGATGGGGCTGACGCTGATCACCATGCTCTCCGCCCAGTTGGGTGGTGATGCACGCCTGACCGCCCTCCCGCTATGGTCGGCCGGACTGCTGCTGGCCACCACCTTCTTCAAGGTCCATCGCGTGTTGATGGTCTATCTGGGCCTTGGCGAAGCCTCTTCAGGCTGGCGCGGTGCCTTTGCCGGCCTCACCCTTGTCACGCTGCTATTGGTGGGGGCCGGGTATCTCTATGCACGTCTATAGGTTTAAAAACGATAGCGCCTAAAACGAGGGCGGCGGACTGGTGCCGGCCCATTCTGAGAGCTTTCTTGCCAGCCGGATCAGGCCATAGATAATGACTGGGGCGATAAACATCAGCACCACGCCCCAATCCCGGTTATTGATCACCCAGACGAACGGCAGCATGACGGCAACCGCCGCCAACAAGCCAAGACATAGTGCAATGACGGGACGTTTGGATGTCATCGTGACCTCCTGCTTCAAGTGGCAATGATCTGGCGGTAAATCCCCGGCAGCGCAAGGGACAAATGCTCCGGCCGGTTGACGATAGCGTAACTGCCCCGCCCGAACAGGTGCGAAACGTACTGGTGCGCTTCGCTGTCGATGGTGACGCCGAACACCTTCACTTCCTGCTGACGCGCTTCAAGCACGGCACGGCGGGTATCTTCAATCCCGTAACGCCCTTCATAGTAGTCCGTGTCGTTGGGCTTGCCGTCGGTGAGCAAGAGCAGCAAACGGTGCCGGTTAGGTCGCTCCGCCAGCTCCTTGGCCACATGCCGGATGGCTGGCCCCATGCGGGTATAGTGGCCCGGCCTGAGCGCCGAGACGCGCCGGGTGACCCGCTCGCCCATGGGCTCGTCAAAGCTCTTCAAGGTATTGACCCATACCCGGTGGCGGCGATGCGAGGTAAAGCAATGGATACTGTAGTCATCGCCACACCCCGCCAGGCCATGGCCCAGCACCAGCAGCGCCTCCTTGGCCACGTCGAGCACACGGCGATCCTCCAGCCAGGCTTCCGTGGAGAGCGAGACATCCACCAGGATCGACACCGCCAGGTCTCGTGCCTGCTGCCGATAGGCGAGGTAGAGCCGGTCGCCGGCCTCCCCGGTCGCCGCAAGATCGCAACGTGAGCGAATAACAGCATCCATGTCGAGCTCACTGCCGTCGTACTGGCCACGCAAAATTTCGCGGCGCGGGCGCAGCGCTTCAAACTCACGGCGCACCCGCCGGATCCGCCGCTGCGTCGCTTCATCGGGCTCCCAATTCTCCCCTTCCTCGCTTTGCAGCTCGGTATGCACCACGCAGTGGTCCGGCAGGTAGATCTGCTTGCGATGGTTCCATTCGGGATAGGTATGGCGCCCT
>DXFC01000214.1 GCA_019114645.1 Candidatus Halomonas stercoripullorum | reverse complement strand
TGGTTAAGGCCCACATAGCCGATAGCCTCACGACTCTCGGTAACAGCAGCGGCGACGGCGGCAGCGCCGGGATACTCGTTGAGTTGGGCACGATACTCTCCACCACACAGGGCACGTTGGCGAAACAGCCCATGGCTACCCGAAGCGGGATTGCGTCCATGCAGTTCAATACGTCCACCCATGCCCTCGATGCCCAGCTGCTCCCAACGCCTGACATCTGTCGTGCCACCACAGCGCCGGGTCGTCGAGAAGATAGCATCCAGTGTTTCCAGCGACAGCGACTCCAGGGGGTGGTGGCGATGCACCACGACCGCCAAGGCATCGCGCGCCACTTCGAGCTCCACTACGGCATAACCATGCTGCGCTTCGAACGCCTGCCGTTCCGCTTCGTTCATGCTGCGTGACATGGGGCCCAGCCGTGTGGTACCGGCCGCCAAGGCCGTTGCAGCACTGGCTGAACCGCCAGTCTGGAGCTGCAAGCGAATGCCAGGATAATGACTGCTGAGCTGTTCTCCCCAACGCAGCATCAATCCTGCCATCGTATCGGAGCCCACAATACCCAATGTGCCGACAGGCTCCTCAGCCCAAACTACCAGCGGCAGGCAACTTAACACTGCACACAAGCCAACCTGTTTTAACCTGTACCAGCCAGCACTTGGAACGAAGAACATTCGCGCTCTCCTTGTGGCAAAATAGTCCCAACACTTTTCACAACAACAAACCGAGTTTACGTGACACCATGACCGATCTTGATGATGTCCCCGCACACCAAGGGCAGCTCACGCTCAAACTATTGGCCAACCGGCAAGATACCAATCTCTATGGCGATATTCCCGGCGGCTGGCTGGTACGTCATATGGACCAGGCAGCCGAACTGGCAGCCGGACGTGAAGCCCATGGCCGTACTGCCACCGTCGCCATCGAAACCATGGATTTTTTGAGCCCGGTACGGGTTGGCTCGATAGTCAATATCTTCACTGACGTGCGCGAAATCGGCCACAGCTCGATCAAGATCAATGTCGAAGTGTGGATTCGTCAACCACACGAACCCGAGACCAGCGAGCTGCATAAGGTGACGGAAGCACGCTTCGTGATGGTAGCACTCGATGAAACGAGCCGGATCCGCGCGGTGCGTCAGCGCAACTGACCCTGGCTAAGAGAGCGACAAGCTTGTGCAGACACGACAAGGGCGCCGGTTGGCGCCCTTGTCACTACTCTCGCTGCCGCAATCAAGCGCCAATGGCGTCACGGAACTTGAGATAGTCGTACTCACCGGTATCGGTGGCAACCCGCACCAGCTTCTGGAAAGCTTGATAAGACTCATACACCTTGGCCGAGTCGGGATCGCTATCGACCTGCTCCTGGATCACCACTTTCGACGCTTCAAACAGCGCTTCCATGACATCCTGGGGGAAGGTACGCAGCTGTACGCCATGCTCCTCGACCAGGGTTTCGAGTGCTTGGCCATTACGGAAGGCGAATTCGCTGATCATGGCCAGATTGGATGCCATGGCCGCTTCGCGTACCACCTCTTTGAGGTCGTCAGGCAGTGCATTCCAGGCATCCAGGTTGATGGTACCTTCGAGCACTGCAGATGGTTCGTTCCATGCCGAGGTATAGTAATAGTCGGCTACCTGGTGCAAACCGAAAGCCAGATCGTTATACGGGCTGACCCAGTCCGCCGCATCCAGCACCCCGGTCTGCATCGAGGTGTAGATCTCACCACCCGGCATATTCACCGTGGTCACCCCGATACGGTTCATGGCCTCGCCAGCCAGGCCCGGCAGACGCAGTTTCACGCCCTGCAGATCATCGAGAGAATTGATCTCTTTCTTGAACCAGCCACCCGGTTGCGTACCGGTATTGCCTACCGGGAACGGCTTGAGGTTGTATTTGGCATAGAGTTCATCCCACAGCTCCTGGCCACCGCCATGGTAGAGCCAGGCATTGGTTTCAGTGGTGGTCATGCCAAATGGCACCGCCGTAAAGAACTGCGAAGCAGCGACCTTGCCGCGCCAATAGTAGGAAGCAGAGTGACCCATCTCGGCAGTACCGGCCGCTACCGCATCGAACACTTCCATGGCCGGCACCAACTCACCGGCGCCGTGCACGCGAATACGCATGCGGCCTCCCGACAGCACCTCGATGCGCCGGGCGAACTCATTGGCCCCCGTGCCCAATGCCGGGAAGTTGGTGGGCCATGAAGTGACCATATCCCAGGTAATTGTCTCCTGCGCCTTGGCCGTGGAGACAAAAGGGGCGGCGATAACACCAGCGGCACCCAGGCCGGCGGTCTTGAGACTGTTTTTCAAAAAAAGGCGACGTTGCATAAGGGCGTGGCTCCGGATGGTTATTATGGGTCGCGTCTTGGCGTGACTTATCACGTCAAGAGTATGCTTAATGGTCTTTTAGCCAGCAAGTTGTCTTTTGACGTATACGTCACCTCTCACAGGGAACACGACTCTACCTCATACACAAGAACTTACAATGGAGTGAGCTTGGCAAAGCCCAACACCAGCCACTTGTCCCCCTCCCCCTCAAAACTGACCTGCACCCGAGCTCGCGCCCCTTCACCCTCGGCGTTGAGAATCACTCCCTCACCAAAAACCGGATGCAACACACGTTGCCCAAGGCTAAGACTAGGCAGGTCGCCGCCCGGGTCGACCGTGGTCTGACGTGACAGCCCCACCGCCGGGCGCATGGCGGTTACCGGCCGAGAAATTTGTCCGCGCAAACGTACCTCTTCCAGATATTCGGCGGGAATCTCGCGCAGAAAGCGTGAAGGTCGCTGAAAGGTCTCCTTGCCATGCAAGCGACGAATCTCGGCATGGGTGAGATAGAGCTTGCGCATGGCCCGGGTCACGCCGACATAACAGAGTCGACGCTCCTCTTCGAGACGCCCCGGCTCCTCCAGTGACATCTTGTGCGGGAACAACCCTTCTTCTACCCCAGCGATGAAGACCACCGGAAACTCCAGCCCCTTGGCCGAATGCAACGTCATCAGCTGCACGCTGTCTTCGAATTCATCCGCCTCATGCTCGCCGGCATTGAGTGCCGCTTCGGCCAGGAAGGCTTCAAGCGCTACCATGCCCTCGCCCGCCTCGGGTGGATCAAAGACATCCCCTTGGGTGAAGCCACGAGCAGCGTTGATCAACTCTTCCAGGTTCTCCACCCGGGCCTGACCCTTTTCTCCTTTCTCGCTACGGTGATGCTCGACCAGGCCGGAGGCCTCGATCCCGTAAGCGATAATCTCATGTAGCGCCATGCCTGCAGTGGCGTTATCGAGTCCTTCAATGAGATTGGCAAACGCTTGTAATGCACTACCGGCGCGCCCCTTGAAGGAACCGCTACTGAGCCCATCATGCAGCGCCTGCCATAATGACACTTCCGCCATCCGTGCGTGTTCACGCAGCAACTCTACCGTACGCGTGCCGATGCCCCGTGCCGGCACATTGATGATACGCTCCAGCGAAGCGTCATCATCGCGATTGAGCAACAAGCGCAGATAAGCCAGTGCGTTCTTGATCTCCAGACGTTCATAGAAGCGCTGCCCTCCATAGATACGGTAAGGCATCCCCTGGCGAATCAGCGTCTCCTCAAGTACCCGCGACTGGGCGTTCGAGCGGTAGAGGATCGCAACATCCTGGCGTCGACACCCCTCATCGACCTTTTCCTTGATGGTATCGACAATAAAGCGCGCTTCGTCGAGATCGTTGAAGCCGGCATAAACCGAAATCGGCTCGCCACGCTCACCGGCGGTCCATAACTCCTTGCCCATGCGCTCGGCATTGTGATCAATCAATGCGTTGGCAGCATCCAGGATGACACTGGTGGAACGGTAGTTCTGCTCCAGGCGGACCGTGCGGGTCGCCGGAAACTCCTGCTCGAAGCGACGAATGTTCTCGATCTTCGCTCCTCGCCAGCCATAGATCGACTGGTCATCATCGCCCACCACCGTCATCGGCGTTTGCATGCCAGTCAGCAGTTTGAGCCAGGCGTACTGCAGCGTATTGGTATCCTGAAACTCATCGACCAGCACATGCCCGAAACGCTCACGGTAATGTGCCAGCAATGCCGGATTATCGCGCAGCAACTCCAGGCTTCTCAGCAGCAGTTCGCCAAAGTCGACCAATCCACCACGCTCGCAGGTGAGCTGATAGCGCTCATAGAGCACCACCATCTGTGCCATGTAGGCATCACCTTGCACGTCGACTTGATGGGGCCGTAGCCCCTCTTCCTTGCAACCGGAAATGAAATACTGCACCTGGCGCGGCGGATAGCGCTCATCATCGATGTGATGCTCCTTGAGCAGTCGCTTGATCAAGCGCAACTGATCGTCGGAGTCGATAATCTGAAAATGCTGCGGCAACCGTGCATCCTGCCAGTGGGTACGTAGCAGGCGGTGGGAGATGGAGTGAAACGTGCCAACCCAGACATTGCGCAGCGACAAACCCAATAGCGCCTCCAGTCGCGTGCGCATCTCACGTGACGCCTTGTTGGTGAAAGTCACCGCCAGCACGGCGTAAGGTGACAGGCCTTCAGCCTGCATCAACCAGGCGATACGATGAACCAGTACCCGGGTCTTGCCTGAGCCGGCTCCGGCCAGCACCAGCATGTTGCCCTGAGGAGCACTGACCGCCTCGCGCTGGGCCGGGTTCAAATGATCGAGAATCGCCGAAACGTCATCCATGGGGAACGCTGCTGTCGCTTAAAAATTGAGCGCCAAGCTTAGCATATTGCGTCCTGTTCCATTGAGCTCTCAGCTTTCGGGGAACCGCAGCGGCGTCAGGCTGCGCTTCACGGATTTGAGCTGTTCGGCAAGCTTGGGACCACGCGTCTTGGCTACTCCCACCGCGAGCACATCGATCAGTACCAGGTGAGCAATACGCGAACTCATCGGCGTATAAATCTCGGTATCCTCGGGTACATCAATATAGAGCGGCAGGGTCACTTCTTCGGAGAGTGGCGAACCGTTAGGGCACAGCCCTATTACCGTGGCTCCGGCTTCCCGTGCCAGACGCACGCTGGCCACCAGGGCCCGGGTACGTCCGGTCTGCGAAATCGCCACCACCACATCACCCTCCTTGAGGGTGACCGCCGACATGTTCTGCATGTGAGGGTCGGCGTAGGCTGCCGTGGAGATCTGCAAGCGAAAGAACTTGTGCTGGGCATCGAACGCCACCGCGCCGGAAGCGCCAAATCCGTAGAACTCTACCCGGTTGGCCAAGGCCAGCGCCTGAATGGCCCGGCTCATGGCATCGTTGTCGAGGCGGTCACGTACTGAAAGCAGCGTCCCTACGGTAGAGTCGAAGATGCTTTGCGAAAATTCAGCGACGGAATCGTCGTCGTTCATCGAGAACTGGGCGAACTGACTGCCGGAAGCCAGCATCTGGGCCAACTTGAGCTTGAAATCCTGGAAGCCGTTACAGCCCAGCGCACGGCAGAAGCGTACCACTGTCGGTTCACTGACCTTGGCTTCGGTAGCCAGATCAACGATACGCATGTGGATAACTTCATCGGGATTGCGCAGCACGAAGCGCGCCACTTTCTGCTCGGAGCGACGGAAGTGCTCCATGCGGCGTCTCATCTCATCGAACAGGGCGCGACTCACACTGAACTCCTTGATTGAAGGCAAACAGGCTTCAGTATGCCTGATGCTGCTGCGCTTGGGTGATTTTCCAAGGCAGGGAACGACCGAACCCCTTTTAGCTCGAGCGATTCCGTAACGTGGAAACACCATAACGTCATTCTTCTGTCAAGAAGGGTATAGTAAAATTTACGTGCTCAAAGTCATAAGAGCACGGACACATCAAGCCGGGATGTGGTTCAGTAAACGATACCGGCCACCGGAAGAGAAGAAGGAGGGGTCGATCATGAATAAGGTCGAACGTGTCACTTCGGTCAAGAATGAGCTTCTCGACATCTTCATGGGCATCAACGTCGCCGAACACGAGAAGCGTTCCCGCAGCGCCGCCCAGCGCAACTTACGTGCCCGTCGCGGTATCGAACTGCATAACGAATTCAAACAACTGGAACGGGAGATCGCCGGGCTGGTCGACGAAGAAATACACTAAGGCATCTGCCAGAATGGCACACTACGAGCCCCGGCCAGGGCTCGTAGTGAGGGTGATTTGCGCTGTTAAAACAAGCCGGCGATAAACACCGCAATGACCCCGATGGGTGCCACATAGCGAGCCACCAGATTCCACAGCTGCTCTTTACCGCCTGTCAGCCCGAGTTCCTGAGTCACACTATTACGCTCAAGACACCAGGCCACAAAGATAATGGCACCCAGCCCGGTCAGCGGTA
>DXFC01000213.1 GCA_019114645.1 Candidatus Halomonas stercoripullorum | reverse complement strand
TCGCGCCCAGCGAAACCACCACCCACGGCTCCGGCCACGGTGGCCAGCTTCTTGCCACTACCGCCACCGATCTGGTTGCCTAGCAAGCCCCCCACCACGGCCCCCGCCGCGGTACCGGCAATGCGGTGCGGATCGCGACTCGGTGCCTGGGTCTGATGATGCACCACCACGTCCTCACAAACTTCGCGGGGTGTCTCGACGCTACGGGTCACCGGTTGAACCGCGACCACTTCGCCGAACTGGGGACCACGCTCTGCGGGCTCCTGCTGTACCTGCCAGGCGCCAAAGGCCAATCCGCCCAGGCCCAGTACACTCAGCGTTGTTCCAATTACCATCGACTTGTCCATGACACTCCTCCTGCAGGGCGATACGCCGCCCCGGGCTGATCAAGCTCGGCTCATCATAATGTAGGAAGGAGAGACGCCAGGCAGCCATCCGTGCCGCCCAAGAGTGGTAACAGTATACGCCGTCTTGCCCGCGGGTTGAGCGCTGTCCGGCGGTTTTCATATTTTCTGCCTGGGTGTCCGTGACTGGCGACAGTGATTCGCTGAGCAAATCGCCGAGCGAGATGAAGCACTAGGCGCGAGGCGCGCAAGGCCAGGAGCATATGGGGTATATGTGACTGGCCTGAGCACCGTAGCAACACAGTGATTCGCTCGCGCAGGCATTTGCTCCCAGCTCACCAGCCGAGGCGGTCGCGGGTAGCGTAATACCACGCCCCCAACGCCGACAGCGGCACGCGCAGCAGGCGTCCGCCCGGGAACGGCAGGTGCGGCAATCCGGCGAAAGCATCAAAGCGCCCGCTTTCGCCCTGTATGACCTCAGCGATCAAGCGACCGGCCAGGTGTGCACAGGTCACTCCGTGGCCTGAGTAGCCCTGGGCATAGTCCACATTGGCGTTGAGCCGGCCAAATTGCGGCAGCCGGTTCAACGTCATCAGGAAGTTGCCGCTCCAGGCATAATCGATACGCACAGCGGCCAGCTGTGGAAAGGTCTTGAGCATCTTGGGACGAATGAGCGCCGCGATATCCGCCGGATCCTGGCCACCATAGTTGACCCCGCCGCCATAGAGCAGGCGCCCATCGGCACTGAAGCGATAGTAGTCGAGCAGGTAGTTACAATCCTCTACCGCCATGTCGTTGGGAATCAGTTGCCGGCGCAATGTTTCCGGCAGCGGCTGGGTGGCAATGATCTGGGTGCCGCAGGGCATCGATTTGCTTTCCAGCGCCGGCAGCACGCCTTGCAGGTAGGCATTGCCGGCCATGACGACCCGCTTGGCCTGCACACGGCCCGCTGGCGTATCCAGCGTTACCGTACTGCCATGATGTACCTTGATGACCGGCGTTTGCTCATGAATGACAACGCCCAGCGCTTCAGCGGCGGCAGCCTGGCCCAGCACCAGATTGAGCGGGTGCAAGTGGCCGCCCGAATGATCCACCAGCACACCGACATACCGCTCGCTGCCAACCTCGCGGTGCAGTGCTTCACCTTCCAGCAGCTCAAGCTCGCGATGGCCATAGCGCTCCCACAACACTTTTTGTTCACGCAGTGCCGCCAGCTGCTTGACGTTACAGGCGGCGAACAGGTTGCCCTGCTTGAGATCACAGGCGATATCGTGACGCCGAATACGCTCACGAATAATGCGATTGCCTTCAAAGGCCATATCACCTAGGGCCCTGGCGGTTTCGTTGCCGTAGCGGGCCTCGATTACATCCATGTCGCGGCTGTAGCTATTGACGATCTGCCCACCGTTACGCCCCGAGGCGCCAAAGCCCACTCGGGCGGCCTCAAGCACCACGACCTGAACTCCTTGTTCGGCAAGATGCAGTGCCGCCGAGATTCCGGTAAACCCGGCCCCCACCACACACACCTCGCACTCGATTTCCCCATCGAGCGCCGAACGCTCGGGCACCGGGTTGGCTGTGGCGGCGTACCAGGAGTTCACATGCTCGCCAGCCAGCGCCTGTTGGGAGTCGGTGCTGATCGCCATTGCCTGCCTCGCAAGTGAAGTATCGAAAGTGGTAAGGAACCCCCGGAGCCGTTTATCTCCCGGCCGTCATGTCCTGCAGCATCGCCTGGCGCCGTCGCGCTTCACTTCGCCGCATCAGGTACCAGGCAAGGAAGGTGGCCAACGAAACCACCAGAATAATCAGGGTGGCCAGGGCATTGATTTTCGGCGACACGCCCAGGCGCACCGAAGAGAACACCACCATGGGTAGCGTGGTCGCCCCGGGTCCTGACACAAAGCTGGCGATGACCAGGTCATCAAGTGACAGCGTGAAGGCCAACAGCCAGCCGGCAGCAACCGCCGGGGCGATCATCGGCAGGGTAATGCGAAAAAAGGTCTGTACCGGTCGCGCCCCCAGGTCCATGGCCGCCTCTTCAAGAGAGATATCCACTTCGCGTAAACGTGACGCCACCACCACCGCCGCATAAGCGCTGCAGAAGGTCGTATGCGCAATCCAGATCGTGGTCATGCCACGGTCTGTCGGCCAACCCACCAGCTGCGCCATGTGCACGAACAGCAACAGCAGCGAAAGCCCGGTGATCACCTCGGGCATCACCAGTGGTGCGGTTACCATGCTTGATAGTGCCGTCTTGCCGCGAAAGCGGCCAAAACGCACCATCACGAAAGCCGCCAGCGTCCCCAGGCAAACCGCCATGGAGGCCGAAAAAAAAGCGATTCGCAGGCTGGTCCACACTGCCGACAAGATCTGCTGGTCATGAAACAGCTCCAGATACCAGCGCGGCGAGAAGCCCGCCCACACCGTCACCAGTCGCGACGAGTTGAACGAGTAAACCACCAATACGAGCATCGGCAGGTAGAGAAACAGCAATCCGGCAATCAACATCAGCGTAGAGAAAGAGGGCTTGCGCACAGTCACTCCTCCAGCTCGCGAGACTGATAGCGGTGAAACAGCATGATGGGCACAATAAGCAACACCAGCATGACCATCGCCAATGCGGAAGCCACCGGCCAGTCGCGATTGTGGAAGAATTCCTCCCACAGTACCTTGCCGATCATCACCGTATTGGGCCCACCCAGCAGTTCGGGTATCACGTACTCACCTACCGCAGGCACGAATACCAGCATCGAACCGGCAATGATCCCGCCCTTGGAGAGTGGCAGGGTCACGCGCAGAAAGGTGTCGAACTTGCGCGAACCCAAATCCGCCGCCGCTTCCAGCAGGGTACCGTCAAGCCGGGTCAGGTTGGCGTACAGGGGGAGCACCATGAACGGCAGATAGGCGTAGACGATACCCAGCACCACCGCAAAGTTGGTGTTGAGCATGCGTATCGGTGACTCGATCAACCCGGCCCAGAGCAGCAGGTTGTTGATCAGGCCGTTGTTACTGAGAATGCCCATCCAGGCGTAGACACGAATCAAGAATGAAGTCCACGACGGCAGCATGACCAGCAGTAGCAACACCAACTGCCAGTGGCCCGGTGCTCGCGCCATGGCATACGCCATGGGATAACCAAGCAACAGGCACAGCACAGTGGAGATCAAGGCTATCTTGACCGAGCCCCAGTAGGCTGAGACATAGAGTGTATCGGTACCCAAAAACAGGTAGTTGCCAAAGGAGACAACTATCTGCAGCGTCTGGTTGGCGTAATCGAAGATCGGACCGTAAGGCGGCACCGCAATGGCGGCCTCGGAGAGGCTGATCTTGAGCACGATGCCGAACGGCAGCAAAAAGAACAGTGTCAGCCAAGCCAGCGGCACGGCGACGACCCAACCCCGGCCTGGCCTGAGACGCGGCGGGCGAAAGTTCACTCTCGGCATGCATTATCCCTCATCACATCGCTCCGTCTCACCGCGCTCGATGCTTGGGAAGCGCCGCACAAATCATCGAAACTTGTGCAACGGCTTCTCAGTCGTACAAGATGATGGGGCTCTGCTCGTCCCAATAAACGTATACCGCTTCGTCCCAGCTCGGACGATCACCGCGCCGCTCGGTATTGGCAATACTCGCCTTGATCCGCTGACCACTTTCGAGCCGAATGTAATAGAGCGATAGCCCCCCCAGGTAGGCGATATCCTCGACGAGGCCGGCCGCCCAGTTGTACTTCTCCTCAGGTTGCTCCCGGGAGAGCCAGGTTTTCTCGGGGCGTACGGCTGCCCATACATGGCGTTCGTCGGCATGGGTCGTGACCCCATGCCCGATGCGAATCGCCCGGCCCAGCGTCGGGCAGTCGACAATACAGTGGTCCGCCTCATCGACCACGATCTCCCCCTCGAACAGGTTTACCGTCCCCACAAACTCGGCCACCATGCGATTCGCCGGGCTCTCATACACATCCATCGGCGTGCCTACCTGGGCGATCCAGCCCTGGGACATGATGGCAACCCGGTCGGCCATGGTCATGGCTTCTTCCTGATCATGGGTCACCATGATGCAGGTCACACCTACCCCCTCGAGTATCCGCACCACTTCCAGCTGCATTTCGGTACGCAGCTTCTTGTCCAGCGCCCCCATCGGCTCATCGAGCAGCAACAACTTGGGGCGCTTGGCCAGCGAACGGGCCAGGGCGACTCGCTGACGCTGGCCACCGGAGAGCTGGTGCGGTTTGCGCCTGGCATACGCTTCCATCTGCACCAGCTTGAGCATCTCGGCCACGCGTGCCTCGATTTCAGCGCGCGGCAGCTTGTCCTGCTTGAGGCCAAAGGCGATGTTCTGCGCCACCGTCATATGCGGAAACAGCGCATAGGACTGGAACATCATATTGATGGGCCGCTCATAGGGTGGCAGCTGGGTAATATCCTCGCCATCCAGCACGATA
>DXFC01000212.1 GCA_019114645.1 Candidatus Halomonas stercoripullorum | reverse complement strand
ATCCGCTGGCCCGGCAGAAGCGTCAGCTTTACGTTATCGAGTTGAGTGCTTTCTTCTTCGGCATTGGCTCCGCGGTAACCCAGACGAGCCTCGTCCAGCACCAATAATGGATGCGAGCTCTTGTCCGCTGCCGGAATGGTGAAGTGGAAGGGTGAGTCGGCATAAGCCACCGCAATGTCACCCATGCGCTCAAGCATTTTCAGACGACTCTGCGCCTGGCGTGCCTTGGTGGCCTTGGCCCGGAAACGCGCCACGAAGCGCTCAATCTCTTCACGCCGCGCCTGTTGCTTGGCTGCTTCGGCCTGCTGCAACGCAAGCTTTTCCGCCCGGGTACGCTCGAAAGTGGAGTAATTCCCCCGGTAAAGCACCAGCCGTCGGTTATCGAAATGCACGATGTGGTCACATACCGCATCTAGAAAATCCCGGTCGTGCGAAATCAGCAGCAAGGTACCGGAGTAGCGCGCCAGCCACTGCTCCAGCCACAGCAGAGCATCAAGGTCGAGGTGGTTGGTGGGCTCATCAAGCAACAGCACATCGGAGGGCATGAACAGGGTACGCGCCAGGTTGACGCACATCCGCCAGCCGCCGGAGAAGTCAGCCAAGGGCCGCGTGAGGTCCGCCTGACAAAAACCGAGGCCCACCAGCAGTTGAGCCGCCCGCGCCTGCGCACTGTAGCCATCCAACGCCTCGATGGCGCCATGCAGCTCGGCCTCACGGTGGGCATTGCCTTGCTGCCGGGCCTCGCTCAGGGCACGCTCGGTGGCACGCAATGCATGATCCCCATCCAGCACATAGTCGACGATGGCCTGATCCAGAGCGCCGACTTCCTGGGCCATATGCGCAATACGCTGCCCACCGCTCATCTCGATCTCGCCACGGTCGGGTGCCAGAGTACCCAGCAACATTCCGAACAGGCTGGACTTGCCCGCGCCGTTAGCGCCGACGATACCGGCCTTGTGACCGGCATGCAGGGTTAGCTCGGCGTCTTCGAGCAGGGTTTGGGTGCCGCGTTGCAGGGCAACCTGGCGCAATGCAATCATGCAGGCTCCAACTGACAAAACTGGATGGCGTCACCGCCACTGTCGGCGATGTATATATGATGAGTGACAATTCTAACGCAACAGCCGAGGCTCTGCGGGACCGTCTGAAGTCGCTTTCCCTATGGGACTTCGCGCTGGACTTTTACTGCCGCCCCGGGGTGGAGCCAGCCTGCCTGTTGTTGCAGGACGAAGCGAATATCGATGTGTGTGAGCTGCTGTGGCACTGCTGGCTTTACCAGCATGGTCTGCAACTGGTCCGGGAACCACCCGGACTCGCTGATGTGCACCTCTGGCAGCAACGTACGACAGTCCCCCTGCGCCGGCTGCGCCGAGAACTGAAACCCGCTGCCCTGCACAGTGCCGGTATTGCCGACGTTCGTCGTTATATTCAGCAAGCCGAACTGGCTGCCGAACGCGAAGCGCTGGATCGGTTACAACAACTTGTCGAGCCAGGCGGCTTCCTGACTCCTCTAACCACTGCCACCGCGAATCTCAAAAACTCTCTGGCAAGACGCTGGAAATTACAGAAAAAAACACATCTTTCGGCGCTTCAAACCCTCGAATGCCTGCTTGACCCTCCTCAACCGCCACGCTAGCCTGAAAAAAGACGTAGCCTTTTGTGGTCATGGCAAGCTTGTTGATACATTTGATTACGCTAAAAATTCGCATGGAGAATATAATAATGAAGGCAACCAAACTGTTGACCACCGCCAGCCTTGGCGCACTGCTATTTGGCATGTCGGCGGCTGCCTATTCTGCCAACTGGCGGTATGCGCACGAAGAGTTCGAGAGCGATGTCCAGGACGTGTTTGCGGTCGCCTTCAAGGAGCATGTCGAGGCAAACTCCGATCATACCGTTCAGATTTACCGCTTCGGCGAGCTGGGCGAATCCGATGACATCATGGAGCAAACCCAGGCTGGTATTCTGCAGTTCGTCAACCAGTCACCCGGTTTCACTGGTGCCCTGATTCCCGAAGCCCAGATCTTCTTTGTTCCCTACCTGCTGCCCACCGATGAAGAGACTGTCATCCAGTTCTTCAACAACAGCACCGCCATCAATGAGACCTTCCCTGAACTGTATGCCGAACAGGGCCTGGAACTGCTCAAGATGTATCCGGAAGGCGAAATGATCGTCACCCTGGATGAGCCGTTCACCTCACCGGAAGATCTGCGCGGCAAGAATATCCGCACCATGACCAACCCTCTGCTCTCCGAGACCTATCGTGCCTTTGGCGCCACACCGACGCCGCTGCCGTGGGGCGAGGTGTATGGCGGCCTGCAGACCGGAATTCTCCAAGGTCAGGAAAACCCGATTTTCTGGATTGAATCCGGTGGTCTCTACGAGGTCTCCCCGAACCTGGTCTATACCGGCCATGGCTGGTTCACAACCGCCATGATGGCCAACAAGGATTTCTTCGACGGCCTGTCGGAAGAGGATCAGCAGCTGGTCCGTGAAGCCAGCGAGCATGCCTACGAGGTGATCATCGAGCATATCTCCGGCCTGGCCGAGGAATCTCTGAACAAGATTCAGGAAGCCTCAAGTGAAGTCACCGTCACCCGCCTCAACGAGGAGCAGATTGAAGCTTTCCGTGAGCGGGCGCCGCAGGTCGAAGAGCGCTTCATCGAGATGACCGGTGAGCGCGGTTCTGAGCTGCTGGATCAGTTCAAGGCCGACCTGGAAGCGGTCTCCGGCGAATAAACTCAGGAGCTGAGCAAATACTCTCAGCGTAGGGGCAGCCGGGCGGCTGCCCCTCGTGTTTTTCCCCCGGCCAAACAGCGTTGAAACCCAAAGCGCAACTCAAGGCTTGGGTTACGTACCCTGATGGCTGAAACAACATGTTTCACCGTGACAGGAAGACCAGGAGACTGGACAAATGACAGAAGAAAATTCGGAAAAAGACTATCGCTCCACCCTTCCTGGCCCGCTTGGCATTATTGATACCTGGATCAGCCGCGGCGAATCGGTCATTCTCGCGTTGGGTGTGATTCTGATGGCCGTGAATACTGTCGCTAACGTCATCAGCCGCTTCGTTTTCGGCGAGAGTCTGCACTTCTCCGAAGAGATCAACCGTATTCTGATCGTCATGATCACCTTTGCCGGCATCGGCTATGCTGCCCGCCATGGCCGCCATATTCGCATGTCCGCCTTCTACGACATGCTGCCCACAGGTGGCCGGCGCTGGCTGATGATAGGCATCTGCCTGTTCACGGCAATAGTGATGTTTGTGCTCTGTTACTACTCGATCGGCTATATCCAGACCCTTTACGGTCGTGGCCGTGTGCTGCCCTCACTGAGTATCCCGGTCTGGTTGATCTACGTCTGGGTTCCAGTCGGCTTCGCTATCACCGGCATTCAGTACCTGCTCACCGCGATCAAGAACCTCACTTCCCATGATGTCTATCTGTCAACCCATGTCATTGACAGCTATACCGATACCGAGACGGAAGTCTGACGCCGGCACGAGGAACCAGCATGACAACTATCATAATTTCCATCATGATCGTGCTCCTGTTATTGGGGTTCCCGATGATGATTCCGCTGGTCACAGCGGCTTTTGTCGGCTTTTACATGACCTTTGGTGGCCTGGGGCAAATGGAGACCCTCATCCAGCAGATGATGGGCGGGATCCGGCCCACGGCATTGATCGCCGTGCCGATGTTCATTCTGGCAGCCGACATCATGACTCGAGGACAGTCCGCCGGACGTCTGATCGATATGGTCATGAGCTTCGTCGGTCATATCAAGGGTGGGTTGGCAGTCAGTACAGCCACCTCTTGCACCCTGTTCGGTGCAGTTTCCGGCTCGACGCAAGCGACAGTCGTTGCCGTAGGTGGCCCCTTGCGTCCTCGCATGCTCAAGGCCGGTTATAAAGACTCTTTCACTCTGGCGCTGATCATCAACTCCAGTGATATTGCCTTTCTGATTCCCCCCAGCATCGGCATGATCATCTACGGCATCGTCTCAGGCACTTCGATCAGCGAGCTCTTTATTGCCGGCATTGGCCCTGGCTTGTTGATATTGGCGATGTTCTCGATGTATTGCGTGGGTTACGCCATCGTCAATAACGTACCTACGGAGCCCAAGGCGACATGGCGGCAGCGCCTCACCACGATGCAAAAGGCGCTATGGCCTCTCGGCTTCCCCGTATTGATTGTCGGGGGTATCTATGGAGGTATTTTCAGCCCCACAGAAGCGGCGGCCGCCTGCGTCTTCTACGCCATACTGCTGGAATTTCTTATCTTCCGCTCACTGAAGATGCAGGACATCTACGCCATCGCCAAATCTACCGGCCTGATCACAGCCGTAGTTTTCATCTTGGTGGCAGTCGGCAACGGCTTTGCCTGGATCATCTCTTTTGCCC
The DNA here is from genome assembly GCA_019114645.1 of Candidatus Halomonas stercoripullorum. Lineage (GTDB taxonomy): Bacteria > Pseudomonadota > Gammaproteobacteria > Pseudomonadales > Halomonadaceae > Halomonas > Halomonas stercoripullorum. The sequence goes on along the minus strand of DXFC01000212.1, from coordinate 879 downwards.
AGGTTCCACAAACGTTACTGGCACTCTTCGGGATCAATGAAGCAGGCCCTGTTGGGGTGTTGGCAGCCATTTCGGTGGCCTTCTTCGTTGCCTGCATGTTTGTTGATCCTATCGTGGTAATCCTGGTGCTTACGCCCATCTTCGCTCCGGCTATCGCTGCCTCGGGCCTGGATCCGGTACTGGTTGGCGTATTGATCACCTTGCAAGTCGCGATTGGCTCGGCGACTCCTCCTTTCGGCTGCGATATCTTTACTGCCATTGCCATTTTCAAGCGACCCTATTGGGAAGTTATTCGTGGCACACCACCTTTTATCTTCATGCTGATTCTGTCGGCGGTGTTGATTATCGCGTTCCCGCAAATCGCCCTGTTCCTGCGCGACCTGGCTTTCCGCTAGTACCGGCCATGCCGAGGAGTTCTCAAGATGTTCAATCGCATACTGATACCAGTGGATGGTTCCAAAGGTGCCCTGAAGGCGCTGGAAAAGGCGGTAAGCCTCCAGCGCCTGACCAGCGCAGAGCTCTACATCCTCTGCGTGTTCAAGCATCATAGTTTGCTGGAGGCATCACTCTCCATGGTGCGTCCCGCCAAGCTCGACATCCCCGATGATGCACTCAAAGAGTACGCCACCGAAGTCGCCGTGCATGCGAAGAGCGAGGCTGTCGAGCTCGGCGCCGACCCGGCCAAACTACGCGCATTTGTCAAGGGTGGACGTCCTTCACGGACCATTGCGCGCTTTGCCCGCAAGCGGGATTGCGATCTGATCGTGATTGGCGCTCAAGGAACCAACGGCGAAAAGAGCCTGCTGCTGGGGAGTGTCGCCCAGCGGGTGGCAGGGTCTGCGCACTGCCCCACCTTGGTGGTTTAAATTGCCACCATGA
>DXFC01000211.1 GCA_019114645.1 Candidatus Halomonas stercoripullorum | reverse complement strand
ATTGCTCCCGATTCCGGCCCGGTGCATATGGCCAATGCCATGGGCACGCCGGTGGTTGGGCTGTTTGCCACCACGAACCCGGATCGTGCCGCCCCCTATTTGTGGCGTGACTATGTCGTTAACCGTTACCCCGATGCGGTGCGTACCTATCTGCATCAGGAACCCGATGCGATTACCTGGGGACAGCGCGTCCGCCATCCCGACGCCATGTCGCTGATTCGCGTCGACGATGTGGTCGAGCGCCTTGATGCGTTGCTGATGCGCCCCTGCCCGAGCAAGGAAGAGGAACCGTCTGATGAAGCTTGATTTGACTGCGCTGGAGCAGGCGCGTGTGTTAGTGGTGGGTGATGTGATGCTCGACCGCTACTGGCACGGCGGCACTTCACGTATCTCTCCCGAGGCTCCGGTGCCGGTGGTGCGGGTGGAGGAGTGTGAAGACCGGCCCGGCGGCGCGGCCAACGTGGCCCTCAATATTGCTTCGCTGGGCGCTCACGCTGCGCTGAGCGGCATGGTGGGCGATGACGATAATGCCCGGCGGTTGAGCGAGCGGCTGGAAGCTGCCGGTGTGGCTACCTATTTCGAAAGCAGTCCGGGCATTCCCACCATTACCAAGCTGCGGGTGATGAGTCGTAACCAGCAACTGATCCGGCTCGATTTTGAGGACGGTCTGGATGAGCTCGATACCCGTGGCTTGCTGGCCCGGGTTGAGCAAGGGCTGGCGCATAATGAGCTGGTGATTCTTTCCGATTATGGCAAAGGGACACTTAATCGAGTGGAAGAGTTGATTGGCTTGGTGCGCGGCGCAGGCAAGCGGGTACTGGTTGATCCTAAGGGAACGGATTTCACCAAGTATCGGGGAGCCAGTGTACTGACACCCAACCTGGCCGAGTTCGAGGCAGTGGTGGGCCCTTGCCGCAGTGATGAAGAGCTGGCGGCCAAGGGAGCGGCACTGTGTGTTGAGCTGGGACTTGAGGCACTGTTGATCACCCGCAGCGAGAAGGGCATGACCCTGATTCGTGGCGACCAGGAGCCGCTGCACTTGCCGACCCGGGCGCGTGAGGTGTACGACGTTACCGGTGCCGGTGATACCGTCATTGGCGTGCTGGGGCTGGCGCTGGCTACCGGCCACGGTTTCCCCGAGGCCATGATGCTGGCCAATCTGGCTGCCGGCCTGGTGGTGGCCAAGCCCGGTACCGCCACGCTCTCCATTGCGGAGCTGTATACGGCGGTGCATGGTGACAAGCTGGCCGAGTTTGGCGTCATTGGTGAGGCGCAGCTGGCCGATGCCGTACGTGCGGCACAGTTGCGGGGTGAACGCGTAGTCATGACCAACGGCTGCTTCGATATTCTCCATGCCGGCCATGTGGCCTACCTGGAGCATGCCCGGCGGCTTGGTGACCGACTGGTGGTGGCGGTCAATGACGATGCTTCCATTGGTCGCCTCAAGGGGCCCAAGCGGCCGATCAATCCGCTCAATCGGCGCATGCAGGTATTGGCCGGCCTGGGAGCGGTGGATTGGGTAGTGGCGTTCAGTGAAGACACCCCGCAGCGGCTGATCGAGGCGGTATTGCCCGATGTGCTGGTCAAGGGCGGTGATTATCACCCCGAGGAGATTGCCGGTGGCGATGCGGTACGCGCCGCCGGTGGAGAAGTGAAGGTGTTGGGTTTCGAGGACGGTGTCTCCACTACCGCGATGATCGCGACCATTCTTGATCGCGAAAGCCGATGAGCATACACGCTCGACGCTGGCCCCGCTGGCTTTACTCAGCTGCGCTCTATCTGCTGGCACCGCTTGTCTGGCGAAGGGTCTGGCGTGAGCATGCGCTCACTAACCTGAGGCGTGAGCGACTGGGCCTGATCGTGCCGCCGCCCCGGTCGATCCCACGGATCTGGCTGCACTGCGCCTCGGTGGGCGAAGTGCAGGCTGCTGTCCCATTGATCAACGCCTTGCTGGAGCGCTATCCGGGGTACCAACTGGTCGTGACCACCATGACCGCCACAGGCGCCGAACAGGTACACCGGCTGATGGCGGCACGCCATCAGACGGAAGAGTCCGGGCGTTTGCAACATGCTTTTGTCCCGCTCGATTTTCCCGGTTCGGCCCGGCGTTTCATTGCCCGCCTAAGGCCCGGGTTGGCGATCTTTTTTGAAACCGAGATCTGGCCCAATCTGCTAGTTGCCTGCCAGCGCCAAGGTGTGCCTACGGCGGTGGTCAATGGGCGTCTTTCACCGCGTGCCATGCGTGGCTATCACCGCTTACGCCCGCTGATGGCGGCGGCACTGGACCAGCTCCACTGGCTGGCAGCCAAGTCGCGTGAAGATGCCGAGCGCTTCCGTGAGTTGGGGATGCCAATGACCCGGACCGACATAACGGGCTCGCTCAAATATGATTTGCGTGTTGATGCGGCCATCGAGGGGCAAAGCCAACAGCTTTGTACGCGGTTTGGCGCGCGCCCCGTGTGGGTGGCCGGTTCCACCCATCCTGGCGAGGATGAACAGCTGCTTGCCGCCCATGCCGCGTTGCGCCACTCCTACCCAGAAGCGCTGTTGATCCTGGTGCCGCGTCATCCGCAGCGCTTTGATGCGGTCGCCAGTCTGGTGAGTGAGCAGGGCCTGCGGCTGGCGCGCCGCTCGCGGGAGGAGTGGCCCGATGAGCACACCGCCGTGTATCTGGGCGATACCATGGGCGAGTTGCTGCTGCTCTATGGGGCTGCGGATCTGGCTTTCGTGGGTGGCAGCCTGGTGCCGGTGGGTGGGCACAATCTGCTGGAGCCGGCCGCCATGGGTGTACCGGTGCTGACAGGACCGGAACTGGCCAATTTCGCTGATGTGGCCGAGACCCTGCGCCAGGGCGGAGCCCTGGTTGAAGTCACTGACAGTGACATGCTGGCCGATACCCTGGTAACGCTGTTTCAGGATGAAGCCGAGCGTCAGCGACTGGCCGACGCCGGCTTGGCCGTGGTGGCGACCAACCGAGGTGCCCTGGCGCGTATCATGGCCGGCCTGGAACGGTTGCTTCCGCCACCTTCTGAATGACGTTAGCTACCCACTGGTGTGAGTCGCTCGACGCCTTGTTCACCGCCTAGCAAGAGCAAATCGGCGCCGCGTGCGGCAAACAGACCGTTGGTGACGGTGCCCACAATGGCGTTGATGCGGGCTTCCATGGCCACGGGGTCAGCGATGTTGAAGTCGTAACAGTCGATGATTTGGTTGCCGTTATCGGTGACCACGCCTTCGCGGTAGACCGGATCGGCACCTAGCTTGACCAACTCGCGGGCGACGTAGGAACGAGCCATGGGAATCACCTCCACCGGCAGGGGAAAGGTGCCCAGGCGCTCTACCCGCTTCGATGAGTCGGCGATGCAGATAAAGCGCTCGGCGCAGGCCGCCACGATTTTTTCACGGGTGAGCGCTGCACCTCCGCCCTTGATCATCTGCAAGTGAGCATTCACTTCGTCTGCGCCGTCGATGTAGAAGGGCAGCGTGCCGGCATAATTGAGTTCGAACACTTCGATGCCGTGGCTGCGCAAACGCGCTGCACTGGCTTCGGAGCTGGCCACGGCGCCTTTGAAGTCATGACGCAGCTGAGCCAGGCGGTCGATGAAGCAGTTGGCGGTGGAGCCGGTCCCGATGCCGAGAATGGTATGGCGGTCAAGGTGCGGTGCGATTTCCGTAATGGCGGCGGCGGCCACGGCGTCCTTGAGGTCGTCCTGGGTCATGTTCTGCTCATTGTCGATGGGTGGCGAATGCAGCGTATTATACGCCACAAGCGCGGCATGCTGGACGCCGAAGCGGCATAAATGCTACCTATAGGGGTTCTCTTCAACGCAGCCACTGCTGTCGCCCCTTTTATTGCGCCACCCTTGGAACCATCAGGATGCCCGAAGCTACCGTCAAGAAGATTCTCCAGGCTCGTGTCTACGAGGCCGCCATTGAAACGCCGATATCGCCGGCTCCCTTCCTTTCACGACGCTTCAATAACCAGATCCTGATCAAGCGCGAGGACTTGCAGCCGGTCTACTCGTTCAAGATTCGCGGTGCCTACAACAAGATGGCGCAGCTTTCCGAAGAGCAGAAAGCCAGGGGGGTAATCGCTGCCTCTGCGGGCAATCACGCGCAAGGGTTGGCCATGGCGGCGAAGCAGCTGGGGGTCAAGGCGGTTA
>DXFC01000210.1 GCA_019114645.1 Candidatus Halomonas stercoripullorum | reverse complement strand
ACCAGCTGACAGCCTGCGGCGGTGGCGATTCCCTGAACCCGGGCGATAACCGGCAGTGGCAGCTCGACAATACGCTGCATGACGTCGCCACAAAGGGAAAACAGCTGCTGATAGTAGGCCTTGTCGCGTGTTGCGCGCATCTGCTTGAGATCGTGTCCGGCGCAGAAGGCGCGCCCCTCGGCGGCAATCACGACACAGCGTACCGTTGAGTCGTGAGCGAGGCGGGATAACTCACCGTTCAGCGTCTTGAGCACCTCTTCCGACAGTGCATTGAATTGGCCAGGGCGATTTAGCGTGAGAGTAGCGACGCCGTGTTGATCACAGCGGATCAAGGGGCGTTCATCGACAGCTGTGTGCATGGTTTTTTCCTCATGGCGTGCCCGCCACCAGCCTAGCCTGTTACATGCGTGTTGCGTTGACCCTGCGACCAAAGGCCAAAGCGTCTAGGTGGCGTTGGATCAGGAGCGCTGGGTTTCGCGCACGGCGCTCAGGCGCGCCAAGCGGTCGCCGAACAGGTAGGCACCAAGCGCCAGCAGAATCAGTGCTGCGCCTATCAGCATCGAAAGGCTAGGTTGCTCCTGGTTGAGCAGCATGCCAATGCCCAGGGCAAGCACTGGGGTGATCAGCGTGACCAGGGCCACGGTGGCGGCCGTTAGGCGTGAGAGAATCAGGAAATAGCAGAGAAAACCGATCAGCGAGCCGAACAGTGCCAGATAGAGGACTGACCAGAAGCCGCGGGTGCTGAGCGGAATTGACAGTGGCTCGCCACTGGCCAGCCACAGCGCAAAAAAGCAGGGCAGGCTCAACCCTAGAGCGCCCAGGGTTTGCTCCAGTGGGCCCAGTCCTGCCGCCACACGCTGTACCGCAATACCGCTAATGCTGAACAGCGTGACAGCCAGCAGCATCATCAGCAGTGCCGGAACCAGTGCGGCGCCCAATACCAAGCTGTTGGCAAACATCACCGCCAGGCCCGCCACCCCAAGGGTGCAGCCGAGCCAGTGCCAGCGGCGCAAGGTAACGGAGCCAGGCAGGCACTGCAGAATCAGGCCCGAGATCAGTGGGGCCATGCCGAAGATCACCGACATCATGCCCGACGGTAGCGTCATGGAGGCGTAATAGCTAAGGGCCATGGCACCGAACACCCCGGGCACCGCCGCCGCGTAGCTCAGCATGGCGCGCTTGTCCCGGCGCAGGCGGCGACGCAACAGGTACAGCACCACCATGCCGGCGAGAAAGGCAAGCAGCATGCGCAGCATGACGCTGCCGATGGGAGCCCCCGCCTCGGCGCTCCACTTGATGGCGAGAGGTGTGGTAGCCCATACCAGCACGACGATCAGATAGGCGGCGGAAGTCGGCATGCAGGGCGTCCTTGCTGGTCAAGCGCGGCGGCTCGTGATCTAGCCAGTGGCTTAATCTTCTGCGTTGATCTCGGAATAAAGCACCCTCACACGCAGGGTCTGTTCCACCTTGCGCAGTGCTTCGAGCGCCTGGGGGCCATAGGCCTTGTCCACGTCGATGACCACATAGCCGACCTTCTCGTTGGTCTGCAGGTACTGTCCGGAGATATTGATATCGCTTTCCGAGAGCACCCGGTTGATCTCCGAGAGCACCCCCGGCACGTTGTTATGAATGTGCAATACCCGGTGCTTGTCGGGGTGGGCCGGCAGCGCCACTTCGGGAAAGTTGACCGCAGTGATGGTCGTACCGTTATCCGAGTAGGTGATCAGCTTTTCGGACACCTCGATGCCGATGTTCTCTTGCGCTTCGAGCGTCGAGCCACCGATGTGCGGAGTCAGGATGACATTGGACAGACCCCGCAGCGGACTGACGAACTCCTCATCGTTACCCTTGGGCTCGACGGGGAAGACGTCAATGGCGGCACCATACAGTTTGCCGGCTTGCAGCGCCTCGGCCAGCGCCTCGATGACGACCACGCTGCCGCGGGAGGCGTTGATCAGGATGCTGTTGGGCTTCATCAGCGCCAGCTGCTCCTGGCCGATCAGCCAGCGGGTGGAGGGCAGATCGGGGACATGCAGGCTGACCACGTCGGCGCGGGCCAGCAGCTCATCCAGGCTTGCCACCTGGGTGGCGTTACCCATGCCGAGCTTGGATACCACGTCATAGAAAATAACGTTGAAGCCGAGTGACTCGGCCAGTACCGAGAGCTGGGCACCGATGTTGCCGTAGCCCACGATACCGAGTGTCTTGCCCCGCGCCTCGTGAGAGTTCTTGGCGCTCTTGAGCCAGCCACCTTCATGGGCCCGGGCATTCTTTTCGGGAATGCCGCGCAGCAGCATGATCGCTTCGGCCAGCACCAGTTCGGCAACCGAGCGAGTGTTGGAGTAGGGCGCATTGAAGACCGGAATACCACGCTCAAGCGCCGCGTTGAGATCGACCTGGTTGGTGCCGATACAGAAGCAACCTACGGCATTGAGCTTCTCGGCAGCGGCGAAAACATGCTCGTTGAGCTGGGTGCGGGAACGAATGCCGATGAAGTGGACATCGCGGATCTTCTCGATCAGCGCAGCCTCGTCAAGCGAGGTCGCCAGACACTCGATATTGGTGTAACCAGCATTCAGAAAGTTGTCCACCGCACTCTGGTGGATGCCCTCGAGTAGCAGGATCTTGATCTTGCTCTTGTCCAGGGACGTTTTGGCCATGGTCGAATCAACCCCTTTTGGTGCGCCGCATACAAGTAAAATTGGAGGCTTATATTAACACAGCCGCTGCCGAGGAAGATGAAAATGGTGTGTGGCGAAGATGAACAAACTGCAGGTTGTACCGTGCAGGCAGGCGAACGCGCGGGCAGGGCGTGTATACTGTGACTCCGGTAAATGCAGCAACGGTTTTTAGAGGTAGCAGAAAAGCATGGCCGAGCGTGACGAGCAGGTGGCGATAAGCGACGAACCCGAGGTCGATTTCGCTGCTACAGTGGAGCAACTGGAGCGGCTGGTGGAGCGGCTGGAGTCCGGCGAATTGTCGCTGGAAGGCTCGCTGGCCGCCTTCGAACAAGGCCTGCGCCTGACACGCGAGGCCCAGCGCCGGCTGGACGCCGCCGAGCTACGTGTACGTACCCTGGTCGAGAGCCCCGATGGCAATATCGAGCTGAGTGCTTTTGACGCACCCGCTGCGGAGGATGAGCGTGACTAGCCAAGCATTGCTGACTCACCTGGCGGCGGACCGGGCGCGTGTCGACGCCTACCTGGCGAGGCTTTTCGAATCGCGCCGGCAAGTGCCGGCTCCCAGGCTGGACGCCGCCATGCGCCATGCGCTGCTGGTGGGTGGCAAGCGTTTGCGTCCACTGCTGGTCTATCTCGCCGGGCGGGCGCTGGGGGCAAGTGATGAAGCGCTCGACCCATCGGCAGCCGCGGTTGAACTGATCCATGCTTACTCGCTGGTGCATGATGACCTGCCGGCCATGGATAACGACGATCTGCGTCGTGGCCAGCCCACCGTTCACCGCGCTTTTGACGAAGCCATGGCGATCCTTGCCGGCGACGCACTGCAGACGCTGGCTTTCGAAGTATTGGCGACAAGCGAGCATCCGCGCTTGCCGACACTGATCCAGACGCTGGCGACGGCTGCCGGACGCGATGGCATGGTGGGCGGACAAGCCCTGGACCTGGACGCCGTTGGCGGCCACCCTGATGTAGACGCCCTGGCCATCATGCATGCCCACAAGACCGGTGCGCTGATGCGAGCTGCGGTGCGCCTGGGGGCCGTGACGGCAGTCGTGGCGGAGGATCCCCGCGTCACAGCGCTGGATCGCTATGCCGAGGCGCTGGGGCTGGCCTTCCAGGTTCACGACGATATCCTCGACGTTACCGGCGACACACAAACCCTGGGTAAGGCATCGGGCGCCGATGCGGCCCGCGAAAAGCCCACCTATCCGGCCCTGCTAGGGCTGGAAGGCGCCCGTCGCAAGGCCACCGAACTGGTCGACGAAGCACTCTCCGCCCTGGCGCCACTGGGCGAGGCGGGGACAAGCCTGGCCGAACTGGCCCGATACATGATTGAGCGTGACCATTAGCATGAAGCTCTACGACAACATTCCTGTCGAACGCCCGCTGACTCCCCTGCTCGACACGCTGGACACACCAGCCTCGCTGCGGGTCATGACCAATGAACAGCTGCTGCAGGTCGCTGATGAACTGCGTGCCTATCTGCTTTACAGCGTAGGGCGCAGCGGCGGTCACTTTGGGGCTGGCCTGGGCGTGGTGGAACTCACCGTGGCGCTGCATCATGCGCTGGATACCCCCGAGGACCGGCTGGTGTGGGATGTGGGCCATCAGGCCTA
>DXFC01000209.1 GCA_019114645.1 Candidatus Halomonas stercoripullorum | reverse complement strand
CGAATCGGGGTTTGGCCGCAGCGTCGCTGACGTGATGTTCGAACTTATTGAAGAGCTGCATACCCTTGAACGAAAGGCCGATCAGCAGCAGGTCGAGATTCGGCGGTTGCTGTTCCACCTGGAGGATCGGCTCAAGCCGGTGGATGTGGTGTTTCTCTACCAGATTATCGATTGGGTGGGAGAACTCTCCGATCGTGCCGAACGTGTGGGGAGTCGGTTACAGATACTCACCACACGCTAATTTCGTGGCTCAAGCTTCGAACCAGCTTTCCGTTCACCGGAATACAGGAATCGCGACCTGTCATGTCGATCATTGCGCAGTACGGCACCGTTTTCATTGTTCTTGCTTGTCTGTTTGGCTTTTTCATGGCCTGGGGGGTAGGGGCTAATGACGTCGCCAACGCCATGGGGACGTCGGTGGGTTCCAAGGCGCTTACCATCAAACAGGCGATTTTCATTGCCATGGTGTTTGAGTTTCTGGGCGCCTGGCTGGCCGGTGGTGAAGTCACCGCCACCATTCGCGGTGGTATTGTCGATCCGGCTTTGTTGCAAGGCAGCCCGGAGAAGTTCGTCTATGGCATGCTTTCGGCGCTGTTGGCGGCAGCGGTTTGGCTGTTGGTCGCCTCGGCCAGGGGCTGGCCGGTCTCTACTACGCACTCGATTGTAGGTGCTATCGTCGGCTTCGGTGCCGTGGGGCTGGGTATAGAGGCAGTAGAGTGGGGGAGTGTCGGTGTTATCGCCTCAAGCTGGCTGATATCGCCGTTACTTGCCGGGACTCTCTCGTTTGTGCTGTTCAAGTCAGTGCAGCACTTCATCTTCGAAGCCCGGGACCCTTTTGCCGCGGCCAAGCGCACGGTACCGGTGTATATCTTCCTGGTTGGCTTCATGGTCTCAATGGTGACCCTGACCAAAGGTTTGACGCACGTGGGATTGAGCCTGACGTTTGCGCAAAGCTTGCTCTATTCGGTACTGCTGGGGGGCGGTGTTACTGTTGTCGGTATCGTGCTGGGGAGCCGGATCAAGAGTGAAAGGCGCGCTCTCGACCCCTTTGGTTATGCTGGCGTGGAGCGGGTGTTTGCGGTGCTGATGGTATTCACCGCTTGTGCCATGGCCTTTGCCCATGGCTCCAACGACGTGGCGAATGCCATCGGGCCGCTGGCAGCGGTAGTGAGCGTCGTTCAGGCCAACGGAATGATCGATAGTGCTTCACCGATTCCTTGGTGGACGTTGCTGCTGGGTGGCATCGGAATTGTCATCGGCTTGGCCACCTATGGTCACCGTGTCATGGCGACGGTGGGAACCGGCATTACCGAGCTGACACCCAGTCGTGGTTTTGCCGCTACCCTGGCGGCGGCGTCCACCGTGGTGTTGGCATCAGGAACAGGGTTGCCGATTTCCACGACGCATACCTTGGTGGGGGCGATACTGGGTGTCGGACTGGCACGCGGTATCGCCGCGCTTAACCTGGGGGTGATTGGCACCATTGTCATGTCCTGGTTGATCACCTTGCCGGCAGGGGCGGTATTGGCGATTGTGTTTTTCTTCCTGTTCCGTACGGTTTTCGGGTAATGGAAGCAGTCGTTGATGCCGCTGTTTTCAATGCTCTGATATAGTCGAAGCGAGCTTTTCTTTTCCTTTGCTGCCGGAGAGCGGCCTTGAATACGCGTTTTCCCTTCGTCGACTGGTTCCGCAACTCATCGCCCTATATCAATGCGCATCGGGGCCGAACTTTCGTGATTCTGATCGAAGGTGAGGCCATCGAAGAAGGCCGTGGCGAGCAGCTGATTCAGGATCTGGCACTGCTGCATACCCTGGGTGTGCGGCTGGTCGTCGTGTTTGGCATCCGGCCTCAGGTGCAACAGGCATTGCATGCGGCGAATATCACCCCACGCTGGCATACCGGGCGCTGGGTGGCTGATGAAGCCATTATGGGGTGTGTCGAGCGAGTCGCTGCCGAACAGCGCCTTTGGCTGGAAGCAAGGTTGTCGCTGGGGCTACCCAATACGCCGCTACACGGGGTCGAGCTGACGGTAGTTTCAGGCAACCTGGTGATGGCCAAGCCGCTGGGCGTGCGTGAGGGGGTCGACTTTGACCGTAGTGGCGAAGTACGGCGGGTACGTGCCACGGCGGTTCAGGGCCTGCTTGATCGGGGTTCACTGGTGTTGCTGCCACCGCTGGGGTTTTCCAGTACAGGTGAGGTGTTCGATCTGGATGCGGCCGAGGTGGCGCAACACGCCGCCATGGCCCTGTCCGCCGATAAATTGATCTTGCTGGGAGAAGCGGCGGGGCTTTACGACGACAGCGGTGCCATGCAGCGTCAGCTCACTCCCGCTGAAGTGGAACCCTTGCTGCAACAGGTCGAGGTGGGCAATGAGCAGGCGCGCCACATCGCCGCGGCCTGTGCGGCAGCACGTAGCGGTGTGGCGCGCACACACTTGTTGAGCTGGCGCGATCACGATGCCCTATTGGGCGAGCTGTTCACCCGCGACGGCGTCGGTACCATGATCACACAGCATCGTTATGAGCAGTTGCGTCCGGCCGAGCTGGCTGATATCGGTGGATTGTTGGAGCTGCTCGAACCCCTGGAGCAGCGTGCCATGCTGGTGGCGCGTTCGCGTGAGCGTCTTGAGCATGCCATCGATGACTATCTGGTGATCGAGCGTGACGGGATGATCATCGGTTGTGCCGCCCTGCACCGCTTCGATACGGCCGATATGGGCGAGTTGGCCTGTCTTGCGGTGCATGATGATTATCGTGGTGGTGACCGCGGTGCCTTGTTGCTTGCCGGAATCGAACGCCGCGCCCGGCGGCTCGGACTGGCTTCGCTGTTTGTATTGACCACCCATACCGCGCACTGGTTTGTCGAACACGGTTTTGCGGCGGCAAGCATCGAGTCGCTGCCACCCTTGAGGCGCGACACGTACAACCACGCCCGTAAATCAAAAATCCTGGTCAAGACCCTTTGAGTACGGTGCCCCAGGCGGCAGCTGTCGCTTTGGGGCAACGGATGGAAAAAAGCTGTCGCTAAAGAGCGACATTTCAAGTCTTTGATTTGCAGCAACTTATTTATCGCACGGCGTTTCCTGTCTCTTTATGCAGACGAAATCCCGTCTAAATTCGCTGAATTCATTCCTTTATGCCGAATTACGTTTCAGGTTATGTTTTTTATTGATTTAAGGTAATGAATTTAAAGTGTTTTTATGATTTCTGGCACGTATCTGGCATTATGTAGGGTGAGCAACGCGAGATAATCCAAACGGCTCGGATTATTTCCGATCGTCGAAACGCTCGGGACCACCACCCCCATGCCCTGTGCTACCGGGTGTCGAGACGGTCAACGTTCGCTCCGCGATGTGTAACTTAGGTTGCGATGAGACGGGTACCGCCAATCGGCAAGGAGAGGTACCAGCGGGGCAAGGATGCCCTTGGCAAGGATGCCTCATCCCCTCAGGGGGATCGAATTTCGGGCCAGCGTAGATGTGTCGTGTTAGTGCATTACGGTGGCGCCATCTATTTCTATCAGTTCCCTGCGTACTTGGGCCGGCATCTGCCGGCCCTTTTTTTTCGTCGGATGACATTTGCGCTGAAGCAGTAGCCGAGTGTGATAGTCAGTTATCTTTCAGGAACGTATCATGGTGGAAACATACCCTCTCCTGAACAGAACTTTTATCATGACCAAGCGGGTTTCACGCCGTTGGCGTCCACGCTCCCTGTTACAACTTGTCCTCTTGGCCTTTCTGGTTGTGATGCTGCCGCTAGGCGTGTTGATGTATCAGGCTGGTCAAGCGCTTTCCGAGTTGTCGCATTTGGCCGATGTCAGTGCGCGTCAGGCGGTGGAGGAGAGTCGGCGTGCGCGCGTGTTGAGTAACCTTGCGGTCGAAATGGAGCGTAGCGCCCGCCAATATGCCGTACTGGAGCAAGAGAGCCTGCTGGGTTTGTATGCGGAACGTCACCGGGAATTTCGTGAATTGCTGGCCCAGCAACGCCAGTTTTTACCCAATAACCCCGATGTCCTGGCGCTGGAAGAGCAACTGCTGCTGTTGTCCCGGTTGCCGGAAATGGAAGCCGAAGCACTGGATATCTGGTTGACGCTATTCGTGCCCTTTGCCGAGCACACCGATGCGGTGCGTCGCGCGACCAATCAACAGATCGATGCCAGTATTGAAACTATCAATGCCCAGGCGGAAGCCGTACAGTCGCGACTGTGGCTACAAACTGCTGCGCTGGTTTCCGCCAGTCTGCTGCTGATGTTGCTATTCAGCTGGTTGATCATTCGCCCGGTACGCCAGCTCGAACGGCGAATATTGGGTATCGGTAGCGGTGTCGAAACCAGTGGGCACGATAGCATACAGGGGCCTGCTGAACTGGTGCAGCTGGGAGAGCGGCTTGATTGGCTTTCCTCCCGGCTGAGTGACCTTGAGGCACAGAAACAGCAGTTCCTGCGTCACATGTCCCATGAGCTCAAGACGCCACTGGCCAGTGTGCGCGAAGGCTCGGCGCTGTTGGCTGACGGCGTGGCGGGTGAAGTCACTCCGCGCCAGCGTGAAATTCTCTCCCTGATCGATGCCAGTGGGCATGAGCTGCAGCGTTTGATCGAGCAATTACTGGACTACAATCTATTGCAACACAACCAGCGGATTCACCTGGAACTGGTGGATCTGGCAACGCTGGTCAAGATGACTCTGTCCAAGCATCGATTGGCGCTGGAGCAGAAGCGGATGCACGTCACCGCTTTTGATGGACCGGTGGAATGGGTGATGGATCGCACTGCCGTGGGTCGCATTCTCGACAATCTGGTTTCCAACGCTATCGCTTATGGTGAAGATGAAGGTGAGTTGATGATTCGTGTTCACGCCGGGCGTGAGCAGTTGTTCCTCGATGTGGCCAATACCGGCGAACCGATAAACGAGCTGGACCGCCCACGCCTGTTTGAACCCTTCTATCAGGGCCGCACCAGGCGTAAAGGACCGCTCAAGGGATCGGGTATCGGATTGTCGGTAGCCGCCGACTGCGCCCGTATCCAGGATGGTAGCCTGGCGCTGGTCGAGGATAAGGAGTTTGCTGTGTGCCTGCGTTTGACATTACCGCGTCGGGCAATTCCTTTGACACCGGAAAAAACGGCACAAGAAAAAGCCCTACAAGAAAAAATATCCTCCACGAGACTGGGTAATGACGCAAGGAGCGAGGAGTGATGACAGTACGATTGGCCCTTGGTATCGGGAGTCTGGTGTTGCTGTTGGGTGGTTGTGAGCTGCTGCCGCATCAAGACGGCCTTGCCGACACCGAGGAGCAGGCTGCCGCGGTGTCCTGCCATACAGCGGAACCCACCTTCGAGGAAGGGGCCTGCTTGCTGCATGGCTGGGTGGCTTATGGCCTGACCTCGCAGCGTGGCGATGCCGAATGGCGGCGTCAGACCCTGGAGTCGCTCAGTGCCGATCAGGTAGCGGATGAAGCCCAGTGGGAACTGATGCGCGCTGTGGTGTTGTCCTGGGGCACCGAGCGTCAGTGGCGCGAGGCATCCGAGCTATATCAGGCACACACCCATGCCGCGCCGGCCGATCTGCAGCCACTGTTGCGGTACTGGCGCAACGAGTTGGAGGGACGGCGCTCCCTGGCCAGCCAGAACTCGAATGCACGCGCCCGGCTGGCCTCGCTGGAAAACGAGAATAGTGAACTCGCGGATAAGCTTGAGGCGCTGACCGCCATCGAACAAAACATGAATTTGCGACAGCAATCGCCCTAAGCGAGCGATAGGGAGGACAGCGTATGGAAGCGGCTCATTTGGTTCGGATGTCCAAGAGTGGAGGGCGCAAGCAAGTGCCAGGGGAAAAGTTGGCCAATGCCCATATTTTGCTGGTCGATGATGATGTCAGCTTGCTGCGGCTGTTGGGAATGCGCCTGGAAAGCCGTGGTTATCAAGTGACCACGGCCGAGAGTGGCGCTGAAGCCTTGCGCCGGCTGGATGCCGTGTCTCCCGATATCGTGCTCTCTGATCTGCGCATGGATGAGATGGACGGCATGGCGCTGTTCCAGGCGATTCAGCGGGAGATGCCGGGTCTTCCGGTCATCATTCTGACGGCGCACGGTTCCATTCCCGATGCAGTGCATGCCACTCAGCAGGGCGTCTACAGCTTCCTGACCAAACCGGTAGACCGTGATGCATTGTTCAGTGCCATTGACGAAGCGCTGGAGCATACTTCTGCGGGAAGCGGCAACGACGATGAAGCCTGGCGTGCCAGTATCATCACGCGTAGCCCCGAGATGGAGCGGGTGCTGGAACAGGCGCGCATGGTGGCCACTTCGGATGTCAGTGTCCTGATTACTGGTCCTTCGGGTTCGGGCAAAGAGCTGCTGGCGCGTGCCATCCACGATGCCAGCCCGCGTGCCAACAAGCCCTTCGTGGCGATCAACTGTGGTGCTCTGCCCGAGCAATTGCTCGAGAGCGAGTTGTTCGGTCATGCCCGCGGTGCCTTTACCGGCGCTGTGGGTGATCACAAGGGGCTATTTCAGGCGGCCGATGGTGGCACCTTGTTTCTGGACGAGATTGGCGACATGCCGCTGCCGCTACAGGTCAAGCTGCTACGGGCCTTGCAGGAGCGTCAGATTCGACCGCTGGGCTCGACCCAGTCGATCCCGGTCAATGTGAGGATTCTCTCCGCGACCCACCGCGATCTTGGCCAGGCCATGCAGCAGGGGGAGTTTCGCGAGGACTTCTTTTATCGCCTCAACGTAGTCAACCTGAAACTACCGGCTCTGCAGGAACGCGCCGAGGATGTACCGCTGCTGGCGCGTCACTTGGTAGCCCAGGCGGCCGAGCGCCACAAGCCGTTCGTCAAGGGGTTCTCGCCGGAAGCACTTAATCTGCTGGCCACCAGTGCCTGGCCGGGTAACGTACGCCAACTGGTCAATGTGGTGGAGCAGTGTGTCGCGTTGACGCGCTCACCCATGATTCCCGAAGCGCTGGTGGCACAGGCCCTGGCGGCGGAGGAGAGTGCCCTGCCGACCTTCAATGATGCCCGCGCCGGATTTGAGCGTAGCTACCTGGTCAAGGTACTAAAGATCACCGAGGGTAACGTTACCCAGGCGGCACGTATCGCTGGACGCAACCGCACCGACTTCTACAAGCTACTGGCTCGCCATGAACTGGAACCCGCCACGTTCAAGCCGGAGTGAAGCGCTGCAACATCCACCAGGCAAAATACAGGGTGGCCTTGACAAGGCCACCCTGTAGCACTGGACTCTGCTTGATGAAGGCTGGTCGAGATGCTAACCGACCAAAAGCAGTTTATTTGGTTGGCAGCTTGGCCCGCCGCAGGTAGGGGAAGATCGTTTCGAACTCACCGTATCTGGTTTTGGCATCCTCGTCGGACACGCTGGTGGGAATAATGACGTCTTCGCCCACATTCCAGTCGGCCGGGGTGGCAACGTTCTCACCGCTGGCGGTCTGCAGTGCATCCAGGGCACGCAGCACCTCACCAAAGTTACGGCCGACGTTCATCGGGTAGGTCATGGTGAGCTTGAGCTGCTTGTCCGGACCAATGATGAAGACCACACGCACGGTGGCGCTATCGGCCGGTGTGCGTCCGTCTGGCAGGTAGGCATCGGCGGGCAGCATGTCGAACAGTTTGGCGACCTTGAGGTCTTCGTCGGCAATAATCGGGAAGCCGACATCGCAGCCGGCAAAGCTGGCAATATCCTTGACCCAGCCCTGGTGCTCCGCCACACCGTCCACCGAAATCCCGATCACCTTGGTGTTGCGCTTCTTCCACTCATCGCTGAGCTTGGCAACAGCGCCAAATTCGGTGGTGCAGACCGGGGTAAAGTCCTTGGGGTGGGAGAAAAGGATCGCCCATTTGCCGTCGAGCCATTCGTGGAAGCGAATCGGGCCCTGGCTGGTTTCAGCTTCAAAATCCGGTACGACGTCATTGATGCGTAATGACATTATGAGGCTCCTTGGGTTGACGAGGGTTTGATGACGCGGATCACTTTAAGGTCGAGGTGTCCTTCACCGAGTCGTGCGGTAAGGGCTTGGCCCGGCTCGACGTCTGGCGCACGCTGGATGACCTGTCCCGCTTCATTTTCGAGTATGGCATAGCCACGCCCCAATACCGCCAGCGGGCTGATGGCGTGCAGCTGGCGCGCCAGGCCGGCGAGTCGCTCACGCTGGTTTGCCAGGGTTCGCGGCATGGTGTGCTGTAATCGCTGCCGGGCGCGATCCAGGCGTTCTGCCGCATGAACAAGCTCGCGGCGGGGATGGCAGGCACCAAGGCGCTGCTGCCGGTGCTGCAGTAACTGCCGTTCGTTGGTGAGCCGGGCTTGTGCGGCGCGGCATAGACGCACCTCCAGTTCACGCAGCAGGTGTCGCTGCCGGCCAAGGGCTTCGCCGGGATGGCGCAGCCGACTGCGAAGATGGTCCAGGTGTTGGCTCTCGCCGTCAAGACGGACCTGAATACCGCGTGATAGCCGGCGCTCAAGGCCGACCAGACGCTGGGCCAGCTCATGGCTATCCGGCACCAACATCTCGGCGGCGGCGGAAGGGGTGGGCGCGCGCATATCGGCGGCAAGGTCCGCCAAGGTGGTATCAATCTCATGGCCTACTGCCGACATGACCGGTAGGCGTGAATGAAAGATCGCCCGGGCCAGGTGTTCATCATTGAAGGCCCACAGATCCTCCAGGCTACCGCCGCCGCGAGTGATCAGCACCGCATCGCGCTCAGGGTCGAGTGTTGATTGCCGATTGAGCAGGCCGAGGGCAGCGATCAATGCCGGAGCAGCTTCGCGCCCCTGCACCGGCACTCCGATCAGTGTTACCCGGGCCAACGGCCAGCGTGCCTTCAGTACGGCCAGGACATCGCGAATTGCCGCGCCACTAGGTGAAGTAAGAACCAGTAGATGGCGAGGCGGGCAGGGCAGCGTTCGCGAATTGGTGAATACACCCTCGGTGGCAAGCTGCTGCTTGAGTCGTTCCAGTGCGGCAAGCAGCTCCCCTTCACCGGCTAGCTGCACCGCTTCAGCGATCAGCTGATAGTCGCCGCGGGGTTCGTACAAG
>DXFC01000208.1 GCA_019114645.1 Candidatus Halomonas stercoripullorum | reverse complement strand
ACCGAAGGGGAAATCCGCGAGTTTGCCCCCTGCGGAATCATCCTTTCGGGAGGCCCTGAATCCACCATTGGGTCAGGAGCGCCGCGTGCACCAGAGTGCGTGTTCGAGCTGGGGTTGCCGGTGCTGGGGATCTGCTACGGCATGCAGACCATGGCCGTGCAACTGGGTGGGGCGGTGGAGGGCTCCGACAAGCAGGAGTTTGGCTACGCTCAGGTCAAGATTGATGGCGACGACGAGCTGTTCCGCGATATCAAGGATCACGTCGACCATGACGGCAAGGCACTGCTCGATGTGTGGATGAGCCATGGCGACAAAGTCGCCCGTGCGCCGGAGACTTTCAGCGTGACCGCTTCCACACCGAGCTGTCCCGTTGCCGCCATGAGCTGCCCCGAAAAGCGCTTCTACGGCGTGCAGTTCCATCCCGAGGTGACCCACACCCTGCAAGGCATGCGCATTCTCGAACACTTCGTGGTAGGGGTCTGCGGTGCCGAGAAACGGTGGACACCGGCCAGGATCATCGAAGACCAGATTGCCCGGGTGCGTGACCAGGTGGGTGACCGCCACGTACTGCTCGGTCTCTCCGGTGGCGTGGACTCCTCCGTCGTCGCCGCGCTGTTGCACAAGGCCATCGGTGATCAACTGACCTGTGTGTTTGTCGACAACGGCCTGCTGCGCAAGAACGAAGGCGACCAGGTGATGGAAACCTTTGCTCGCCACATGGGAGTAAAGGTGATCCGCGTCGATGCCGAAGAGCGCTTTCTCTCCCGGCTCAAGGGCGAGAGCGATCCGGAAGCCAAGCGCAAGATCATTGGCAATACCTTCATTGATGTTTTCGATGAAGAGTCCGCCAAGATCGAAGGCGTCGATTTCCTCGCCCAAGGCACCATCTACCCCGACGTAATCGAGTCCGCTGCCGGCAAGAACGGCAAGGCCCACGTCATCAAGTCGCACCATAATGTGGGCGGCCTGCCCGAGACCATGAAACTGCAACTGGTCGAGCCGCTACGTGAGCTGTTCAAGGACGAAGTGCGCAAGCTCGGCCTGGAACTCGGCCTGCCCTACGACATGGTGTACCGTCACCCCTTCCCGGGGCCGGGGCTAGGTGTACGCATTCTGGGTGAAGTGAAAAAAGAGTACGCCGACATCCTGCGTGAAGCCGACGCCATCTTCATCGAAGAACTGCACAACGCCGACTGGTACCACAAGACTAGCCAGGCCTTCGCCGTCTTCCTGCCGATCAAATCGGTGGGTGTGGTGGGGGATGCCCGCCGCTACGAATGGGTCATTGCCCTGCGCGCCGTGGAAACCATCGACTTCATGACCGCCCGCTGGGCCCACCTCCCGTATGAGTTGCTGGAGAAAGTCTCCAACCGCATTATCAACGAGATCCGTGGCGTTTCGCGCGTGACGTATGACGTCAGCAGCAAACCTCCCGCGACGATCGAGTGGGAATGATTCCGCGTCTGGCACAGCCAGGCACCTGATGGCATGAAATGCCGCTAAGCCCGCGTAATTGCGGGCTTTTTTTTGTTTGTGTTTGGCACGATCTGGCAACGGGAGGAAGCGCCAAGCACCGTTTGAGCATGGCATTAAAGCTGGTATTATGGTTTGGCGATGCCATGATTGATGCCGATACCATGCTGCGTTCTTTTGTGTGTTCATGGTATTAATATTCTATAAGTTACTGTTTCGTAAGAAAAAATACGATAAATTCGAGATTTTTTCAGCATGGTATCGGAGACGAAGAAGGACAAGGTACATGCTGACCGATACCAAGCTGCGCAATCTCAAGCCCAGGGACAAACTCTACAAAGTGAATGACCGGGAAGGTCTCTATGTGGCAGTGACTCCAGCCGGCTCCATCTCGTTCCGTTACAACTACTCAATCAACGGTCGGCAGGAGACCATCACCTTTGGGCGTTATGGTGTCGGTGGCATCACCCTGGCCGAAGCCCGCGAGCTGTTGGGTGACGCCAAGAAGATGGTTGCGGCGGGCAAGTCGCCGGCCAAGGAGAAAGCCCGAGACAAGGCGCGGGTGAAAGATGCAGAGACGTTCGGTGCCTGGGCGGAGAAGTGGCTGCGTGGCTACCAGATGGCCGACTCCACCCGCGATATGCGCCGCTCGGTTTATGAGCGTGAGCTGAAGCCGAAATTCAGCAATCAGAAGCTGGTGGAGATCACCCACGAAGACTTGCGGGCGCTGGCTGATGCCATTGTTGAGCGAGGCGCACCGGCCACCGCCGTTCATGTGCGTGAAATCGTGTTGCAGGTATTTCGCTGGGCCATCGAGCGTGGGCAGAAGGTCGAAAACCCGGCAGAACTGGTGCGCCCAACAAGCATCGCTCGATTCGAGCCACGTGACCGAGCGTTGACGCCAGAAGAAATTGGGCTGATGTACCAGTACATGGAGCGAGTGGGCACAAGCCCAACAAACCGTGCGGCGGCCAAGCTGTTATTGCTGACGATGGTGCGCAAGAGCGAGCTGACCAATGCGACCTGGAGCGAGATCAATTTCAGCGAAGCGTTGTGGACGATTCCAAAGGAGCGGATGAAACGCCGTAACCCGCACCTGGTATTTCTGTCCCAGCAGGCTCTGGATATTTTCATTGCCATGAAAACCTTTGCCGGTGGTTCCGACTTCGTTTTGCCATCACGGTACGACTCGGATGCGCCGATGAGCGCTGCCACACTTAACCAGGTGCTGACGCTGACTTACAAGGCGGCGCAGAAAGATGGGAAGTCACTTACCAAGTTCGGACCGCATGATTTGCGGCGCACAGCCAGCACGCTGTTGCATGAGGCCGGCTACAACACCGACTGGATCGAGAAGTGCCTGGCGCACGAGCAGAAGGGCGTGAGGGCTGTCTACAACAAGGCTGAGTACCGCGAGCAGCGGGCGGCGATGTTGCAGGATTGGGCCGATATGATTGATGAGTGGACTTCGGGAGGCAGTAAGGGTTGATGTTTTTGCTATCTTTGATAGCATTGAAGTTGATGCCGTGAATTTATAAATAAGGCCGCCATTGGCATCGGGCAGGTCAATTACCGATTAGCTGCTTCGCGCAGCTACTCGATGAATAGCAACTATTCATTTGAGAGGTATTGACCCATGCAAAATATAAAGACCCTCATCAACAGGAAGAAGCTCCTGGAGATGATCCCGCTTTCGACACGAACAATTTATAACCTGGAGCAGCGAGGGGATTTTCCACGCCGTATCGCGTTAACCAGTAGAAATGTCGCCTGGGATTTGTCAGAGGTCGAAGAGTGGATTGAGGCACGTAAATCATCGGGTGATCAAGCTGCGCGACCTGGCCCTATAGAGGGCTAGTTATATGGCTCTTGATCTTATGGCGGCTTTCACGGAATTGCCGCCACCCATTGATTATGTTCTGCCTAATATGGTTGCTGGCACTGTTGGTGCTCTTGTGTCGCCTGGTGGGGCTGGTAAATCCATGTTGGCCCTTCAATTGGCTGCACAGATTGCAGGCGGGCCTGATTTACTTGAAATAGGCGAGTTTCCCACCGGGCAAGTGGTCTATCTGCCTGCTGAAGATCCACCGGCCGCTATTCACCATCGTCTGCACGCCCTTGGGGCACACCTCAGCGCAGCGGAACGGCAAGCCGTGGCTGATGGTTTGCTCATTGAACCCTTGATCGGTAAATGCCCAAACATCATGGCTGCTAGCTGGTTCGATGCTCTCAAACGAGCCGCTGAAGGTCGTCGCTTGATGATCTTGGACACTTTGCGGCGCTTCCACATTGAGGAGGAGAACGCTAGCGGGCCGATGGCGCAGGTTGTTGGGCACATGGAGGCCATAGCCGCTGATACAGGCTGCTCCATTGTGTTTCTGCACCACGCGAGTAAAAGCGCAGCCATGATGGGGTCGGGCGATCAACAGCAGGCCAGTCGTGGATCGTCCGTACTGGTTGATAACATCCGTTGGCAATCGTACCTATCCGGCATGACGCAAGGCGAGGCCGAGATACTGGGGGTCGATGATTGTCAGCGTGGGTATTTTGTCCGCTTTGGCGTCAGCAAGGCCAACTATGGCGCACCTTTTCAAGAACTCTGGTTTAGACGGCACGACGGCGGCGTGTTGAAGCCTGCTGTACTGGAGCGGCAGTGCAAGGTGAAAAGGAGACAGCGTGAAGAAGCCTAAGCATGACCTGACCCACGTCCGACATGATCCCGCGCACTGTTTGGCACCTGGCCTGTTCCGCAGCCTCAAGCGTGGCGATCGCAAACGCTGCAAGCTGGACGTGACCTACACCTTTGGCGAGGACGAATCCATGCGTTTCGTCGGATTCGAACCTCTCGGGGCCGATGATATGCGTCTTTTGCAAGGCATCGTGGCCCTTGGCGGCCCGAACGGCATCTTGCTAACCCCGGAACCGACCAGTGAGACGGGGCGACAGCTACGGCTATTCCTTGAACCCCGTTTCGAAGCCATTGAGCAAGACGGCTTGGTGGTTCGTGAGAGCCTGACCAAACTGCTCTCAGAAACGGGCATGACGGATAGCGGCGACAACATCAAGGCGCTCAAAGCCAGCCTGCTGCGCATGTCGAACGTCACCATCCTTGTGACGAAGGGACGGCGGCAAGCCGCGTTCCACCTGATGAGTCATGCTTTTGACGAGACGGACGGCAGGCTATGGGTTGCCCTGAATCCGCGTATTGCCGAAGCGATCCTGGGGCATCGTCCATATGCCCGTATCGACATGGCGGAAGTGCGGGTGCTACAGACTGATCCGGCACGGCTGATGCACCAACGGCTATGCGGCTGGATCGACCCCGGCAAATCCGGGCGCGTGGAACTGGACACGCTTTGCGGCTATGTCTGGCCAGATGAAGCCAATGCCGAAGCTATGAAAAAACGCCGTCAGACTGCCCGGAAGGCACTGGCCGAACTTGCCGCCGTGGGTTGGGTAGTGAACGAATACGCCAAGGGAAAATGGGAGATCAAGAGGCCTGGCCCCACGGCAACTGCACCCGTTTACCGTCGTAACGTTCCCTTGTTACCGTCGTAACGCTCCCCTTCTGCCGTCGTAACGTTCCCCGTCCCAATTTGGAAAACCCAGACGGTGCGCTGCTTTGCGGGCAGTTTGGGAAATCCATCCAAGATTATCTAAAGATAATCCATCATGCGCGGTGCAGCTCGCGCCTTGAGGGCGCGTTCTGACCTTGCCAATAAAGCCCTGGCGGGCTTTATCAATCGGCCATAGGCCGATGGTTTAACGCCAAGAAGAGAAGGCGGCTTCAGTGGCCGCTGAAACGCCTTGTGAGAGGGGAAAACAACCCGGAGTCCCTTATTCCATGAGCTGAAGCAGAATCTGCGTCTAACGGTGCTGGAGGGCCGCTGTGTGCACTTGTAGTTATCTGTACTGAAACCTTGGCTCGAAACGTGAAATGGCTAAGCAGTGCCCATTCGTTCGGTAAGAATAATAAGAAGATTATTATTCTTATTATTACCAAGCAGGAATGAGCCGTGTGTGTTGGACGCCCATAACCAGTAACCTGCGTGAAGGTGTCAACATCAGGAAAGGTTGCCCCTCAAGTATCAATACGTCGCCTTAGTGGTATGACGGGAGGGGAGGCAAATTTCTTGTGTTCATTGACACTTGAGGGGCGGGTTATGCCCTTCTTTTTTGGCGTCCAACTCGCCCCATCGGGGCGAATGGTTTGTGTCGATTGTTGGCATTTTAGGTTCCGATTTAAAGCCGATTGAGCAGCGATTTTGAAGCGACTATGTCGATTGCAGGCCGATTTGGTGACGATTACGGTTATGTTGCCAAGAATCGGTGTTTGTTTGACGATAAAACGCTTTACGTTCGATATGCGCTAGATTTTCAATAGTGGGTGAAATGCGGGCAGGATGGGTGAAGTTAGCTAACCGGCAAGCCGGTTATCTATCTTCACTGTCCCTTATTCGCGCCGGGGGCACTCAACGGGAATCCTGCCCTGCGGGGCTGATCGGCTACCGCCGGTTGCAAGAGTATAGGTCTTGCTATTTTTAATATCTTTGATAGCATGGTTGTCGGGTACACCAAAAGGGTATTGATATGGCAAATGTGCTTATCAGGAATTTACCCGCCGAGGTGCACCGTGCGTTGAAAGTTCGAGCAGCGCTCAACGATAGGAGCACCGACGCGGAAATACGCGAAATACTGACGGCGGCAGTACAGCCGCTAGAGCTTGAAGAGATTGGCCGGGAAGTTGGCTTGTCCGAAAGCGATAAAAAAACAGAGTAGTTTTACGTTTGTAAGTCCGGGCCTCAGCGCCAAGGGCAATACCGATCAGCTAGTGGCGTAGCTCTTCGATGAAACGTTGCCGAGAACAAGCACAACGCTTGGTCAAGGCAATGCCTTCTTTTCATCGACGGAGTACGACCATGAAGTCCAAAATTTTAGCGGCTAAAAAAACCGCTCTAGCCGTTGCACTCGCAACCGGCTTTATCACCACTACCACCGCCCCTGTGCAAGCTGGTATCCCCGTCATCGACGGCGGCAACCTGGCCCAGAACATCATGACGGCCATCGAGTCGGTGGCGCAGACGCTCAAGCAGATTGAGCAGTACCAGACCCAGTTGCAGCAGTACGAAAATCAGCTCCAGAACACGATGGCCCCAGCCGCGTATATCTGGGATCAGGCGCAGACTACGATCAACCGGCTGATTGCCGCGCAAAACACGCTGGCCTATTACGAGAACCAGCTAGGCAGCCTGGATCGTTACCTGGCCAAGTTTCAGGACGTGGCCTATTACCGCAGCTCGCCATGCTTCAACGGCAGCGGCGGATGCACGCCGGCCGAAAAGGCAGCGATGGAAGAGAACCGCCGCCTGGCGTCAGAGTCGCAAAAGAAGGCCAACGATGCCCTGTTCCAGACCGTTGCCGACCAGCAAAAGGCTTTGAAGGATGACGCCCGTACCCTGGAGCGGCTGCAAGGCGCGGCCCAGGGTGCAACTGGCCAGCTACAGGCCATCGGCTACGCCAACCAGCTCGCCAGCCAGCAGGCCAATCAGCTCTTGCAGATTCGCACCATGTTGACCGCCCAACACAACGCGGAGGCAGCCCGGATTGCAGCAGAACTCGATGCCGAGGCGCGAGGTGATGCCAGGGCCGAGCAAATGCGTACCTGGACGTTTCGCCCGAGTCCGGCAGACAACTACTAGGGAGGCGGTGAGATGAAAAAAATCTTTTTTACTACC
>DXFC01000207.1 GCA_019114645.1 Candidatus Halomonas stercoripullorum | reverse complement strand
ACTCGCCTCACATTCGCCGTGCTCTGCGCGGCGATGGTGACGGGGTCTTCATTACGCAACTTGGCTACCATTTCGCATACCTCGACAATGCGTGCCGGCTCATTGCGTTGCCGCTGATAACCACACAACGGCATATCGGGGCTATCGGTCTCAAGCACGAAGCCATCCTCGGGCAGGCGCTTTACCGCCCGCCACAGGCGCTGGGCCCGTTCATAGGTTACCGCGCCACCCAACCCCACCACAAAGCCGAGGTCGTTGAATTTCCACGCCTGCTCCGGCGAGCCGGCAAAGGCGTGGATCAAGCCACCGGCCGGCAGGTCGAGCTGGCGCAGGCGCTTGGACACCTTGTCGTTGGCGCGTACGCAATGGATCACCACCGGCAACTGACGCGCCTTGGCCAGGCGCAGCTGCGCATCGAACAACTCCCATTGCGCTTCCAGCGTCTCTTCAAAACGCGCATCGATACCGCACTCGCCCAGCGCCCGCACCTCAGGGTGCGCATCCAGCATGCCGGCCAATGCCTCGACGTCCCCATCGCCATGCTCATCCATGAAGCCAGGATGCAGCCCCAGACTGATGCTGACGTCATCGCGTGCGGCACCCAGCGCCAGCACCCGGGGCCAGTATGCGCGGATGGTACCCGGCACCATGAAATGCTCCACTCCCGCCTCCCTGGCCCGCTCGAACATCGCCTCGCGGTCATGATCGAAATCAGCGAAATCAAGATGACAGTGAGCGTCGATGAGCATGGTAAACCTCAGGTAGTGGTGGCGGGCGTCAAGGAGTCACTGGAGTCTCCTCAGCGCGTATTTCAGGACCAGGCGCTGCAGGCAACTGCGAGGTGCAATGACCGCAGCGCTTCGCTTCGAGCGGAATGCTCATCAGGCAGAAAGGACACGGCTTTTCTGTCGCCGCCTCCTCAATGCTCTCTTCCACCACCTTTTCGCGCCGCAGACGGTTAATAGTGCGGATCAACAGGAATATCGCGAAAGAGACAATCACGAAGCTGATGATCGAGTTCAGGAAGACACCATAGTCCAGAGTAACCGCGCCTGCTTCCTGGGCCATCTGCAGGGTGGTATAGGGCCCTTCCGGATCCCCCTGCTTGAGCACCAGAAACAGGTTCGAAAAGTCCACGCCACCGATCAACAAACCCAATAGCGGGTTCATGACGTTATTGACCAGACTATTGACGATCAACGTGAAAGCACCACCGACAATGATGCCTACCGCCATATCGATGACATTGCCTTTAACGGCAAATTCGCGGAACTCTTTCAGGAACTTGGAAGCCATCGGCATGTTCTCGCTTGTTAATGCTCTCGCGTGGCAGCGAAGCGTATCTCCGGCCAACGCTCCTGGGTCATCTGCAGATTGACTCGAGTGGGGGCGATATAGGTCAGGTATCCGCCACCATCAAGCGCCAGGTTGGCACTCGCCTTGCGCCGAAACTCCTCCAGTTTCCTGGCGTCGTCACAATAGACCCAGCGCGCCGTCTGC
Source organism: Candidatus Halomonas stercoripullorum (assembly GCA_019114645.1). Taxonomy (GTDB): domain Bacteria; phylum Pseudomonadota; class Gammaproteobacteria; order Pseudomonadales; family Halomonadaceae; genus Halomonas; species Halomonas stercoripullorum. The sequence goes on along the minus strand of DXFC01000207.1, from coordinate 5,035 downwards.
ACGTTGACCGGCTCATAGACACAATCCACCTTATACTCCTCCTTGAGTCGATGGGCGACCACATCGAACTGCATCGTACCCACGGCACCGAGAATCAGGTTGTTGTTGTCCAGCGGCTGGAACAGCTGGGTCGCGCCCTCCTCGGAGAGCTGCTGCAACCCCTTCTGCAGGGCCTTGAGCTTGAGCGGATCCTTGAGCTGGACACGCTTGAACAGTTCAGGCGCAAAGTGAGGGATACCCACAAACCGCATCTCCTCGCCCATGGTAAAGGTATCGCCAATCTGGATGGTGCCGTGGTTATGCAGGCCGATGATGTCGCCGGGCCACGCCTCCTCGACATGCGCCCGGTCAGAGGCGAGGAAGGTCAAGGCATCGGCAATCTTGATGTCCTTGCCGATACGCACGTGGCGCATCTTCATGTGCTTTTCGTACTTGCCCGAGCAGACCCGCAGGAAAGCGATGCGGTCGCGATGCTTGGGGTCCATGTTGGCCTGGATCTTGAACACGAAGCCGGTGAACTGCGGGTCGGTGGCCTCCACACTCCGGGTATTGGTCTCCCGGGGTTGAGGCGACGGCGCATACTCAACGAAGCCATCCAGCATTTCGCGCACACCGAAGTTACCCATGGCGGTGCCGAAGTAGACTGGGGTCAGCTCGCCGCGCCGATAGGCATCAAGATCGAAAGCATGGGAAGCGCCACGCACCAGCTCCACCTCCATGCGCAACTCCTCGGCTGCATCCGCACCAAGCAGAGCATCCACCTCGGGGTTGTCGAGTCCCTCGATGCGCTTGTCATCAGGAATGCGGTTTCCCTGCCCCTGGGTATAGAGATGAATCACATCGTTGTAGAGGTGGTAAACGCCCTTGAAGTGACGTCCCATACCGATGGGCCAGGTCATCGGCGCACACTGGATGTCGAGTACCGTCTCAACCTCGTCCATCACCTCGATGGGATCACGAATATCGCGGTCCATCTTGTTGATGAAGGTCAGAATCGGCGTAGTACGCAAGCGACATACCTCCATCAGCTTGATGGTGCGCTCCTCGTCGCCCTTGGCCCCGTCGATCATCATCAGCGCCGAGTCGACAGCCGTCAGGGTGCGGTAGGTATCCTCCGAGAAGTCCTCGTGACCCGGCGTATCGAGCAGGTTGACGATGCGTCCCCCATAGGGAAACTGCATCACCGAGGTGGTGACCGAGATCCCCCGCTCCTGCTCCATCTTCATCCAGTCCGAGGTGGCATGGCGATCGGCACGCTTGCTTTTCACCGAACCGGCGAGCTGAATCGCATTGCCGAACAGCAGCATTTTCTCGGTGATGGTGGTTTTCCCGGCATCAGGATGCGAAATTATCGCGAAAGTTCTACGCAGCCCGGTTTCATGGGCGATTTGGCTGTCGGTCATTCTGGCTCGTCGCTTACATTAATCGAATAGGCAGCATTCTACGGAAATGCGCGCCTGTCCTCTACCGAACGACGCGGTATGATGGCTGGAAACAAATCCCCGGAGCCGCCATGCCAGCCACACCCTTGCCCCTCTCGACCCCCAGCCGCAACCTGGTGCGCCTGACCATTGTGCGTGGCATCACCTGGACCGGCTTTTTGATGGCGACGGTCTTCGGGCTTGAAATACTCGGCTTCGAACTCCGGGCAGCGGCCGTGATCGGGGTGATCGTTTGCATGGGCCTGGTCAACCTTTTCACCTGGTGGCGCCTGGGCCGCCAGTGGGCCGTCAGCGATATGGAGTATCTGCTACACCTGCTGGTGGACGTCATCGGCCTGACCCTGCTGTTCTATCTCACCGGCGGTTGTAACAACCCTTTTATCTCCTACTACCTGGTACCGGTCACCATCGCCGCCGCCACGCTACCCTGGCACTACGCCTGGATCATCGCCTCGGTTTCCATGGCAGCCTATACACTACTGCTGTGGTTCTACCACCCGGTGCCACAGTTCGCCCACTATTACGATGCCCTGGGCGTCAACCTGCATGTACTGGGCATGTGGCTCAACTTTGGCCTCTCCGCCGGGCTGGTGACTTTTTTCATCTACAAGATGGCCCATGCGCTGCGCAACCGGGACCGGGCGCTCTCCCGCACCCGTGAGGCGGCATTGCGCAACGAACAGATCGTCGCCGTGGCCACCCAGGCCGCCGGTACCGCCCATGAGCTGGGTACGCCCCTTTCGACCATGGCGGTACTGCTGAATGAAATGCGCGCCGAGGCGGCGGACAACCCTGACCAGATCAAGGATATCGACCTGCTGCGCAGCCAGGTGGATGTGTGCAAATCCCACTTGCGCCACCTGGTAGACAGCGCGGACCGGCGCCGCATGGCGTCGCCGGCAATACGTGACGCGCGGGAATGGCTGCCCGGCGTTGTGCAGCGCTGGCTGGTACTACGGCCCGATGTCAGTCACCACCTGGAAGTGAAGAACCAGCGGGGGACCCCCTGGCTTGAGGTGGACACCACCCTCGATCAGGCCATCACCAACCTGCTCAACAATGCCGCCGACGCCGCGCCGGACGAGATCCTCATCAGCCTGGACTGGAATGAGAGCGAGGTGATAATCGACATTCGTGACCATGGCCCCGGCATCAGCATGGAGATCGCCGATCAACTGGGCGATACCTTCGTTTCCACCAAGAGCAAGGGTCTGGGGATCGGTCTCTTCCTCACCCACGCCACCATCAATCGCTTCGGCGGTGGCGTAAGTCTGTATAATCATCCTGACGGGGGAACACTCACTGAAGTGGTTCTGCCGCACAGCAAGTCCTGATAACGAGACGACCATGCAAGATGATACCAACCGCCTGCTGATCATCGATGACGATGAGATATTCTGTCACGTGCTCTCACGCGCTCTGGAACGGCGTGGCTATGACGTGATGGTGGCTCACGATGCCGAACAGGCTCTGAGCCTGGCCCGCCAACACCGCCCACACCTGGCAACCCTGGATCTCAAGCTGGAGCACAGCTCGGGCCTCAAGCTGCTGCCCGAACTGATCGAGATCATGCCCGACTGCCGGATTGTGGTGCTGACCGGTTACTCCAGCATCGCCACTGCCGTAGAGGCAATCAAGCTGGGAGCCGTCAACTATCTGTGCAAGCCGGCCGATGCCGATGAAATCCTCCTCGCCCTTGAGCGCGAAGAGGGTGACCCGGAGGCCGAAGTCGCTGAAAACCCGCCCTCGATCAACCGTATCGCCTGGGAGCATATCCAGAAGGTACTACAGGAACACGACGGCAATATCTCCGCCACGGCCCGTGCCCTGGGAATGCACCGGCGCACCCTGCAGCGCAAACTGCAGAAACGGCCGGTACGACGCTGATACGTTTACGTTGACGGGCCGTCCGCTTTACTGAGCGGTCCAGCCCAGGTCAATGTTCCAGCTCGAGCCACTCACCGCGCCGGCGGCGTCAGAGGCGAGATATCCCACCATGGCGGCCACCTCGGCGGGATCAATGAGGCGCTTGACGGCGGCACTCTTGAGCATGATCTGCTCGATCACATCCTGCTCGCTCATGCCGTGCAGCCTGGCCTGGTCAGCAATCTGGTTCTCGACCAGCGGTGTTTTCACGTAAGCGGGACAGATGGCATTGGCGGTAATTCCGTCAGCGCCCCCCTCCAGCGCCGCTGTTTTGGTCAGACCGATCAGCCCATGCTTGACACTGGTATAGGCGGCCTTGCCCGGCGACGCGACATGCGCATGTATCGAGGCGATATTGATGATGCGCCCCCAGCCGTTTTCGCGCATGGAAGGCCACACCGCCTGGGTCAGCAGGAAGGGAGCTGTCAGCATCAGATCGACAATGAAACGCCACTTCTCTTCGGGGAACTCCTCGATCGGTGAAACATGCTGAATACCGGCATTGTTCACCAGAATATCGACCCGCCCAAAACGCTTGATGGCTTCCGCCACTGCCGCCTTGCACGCTTCGCCATCACTGAGGTCGGCCTGGAAGAAGGCCGCACCGGCAGCATCCGCAGTGGCTTGAGCCTGCGCATTGAAATCAACCGCCAACACCTGGTAGCCAAGCTCGCAGAAATGCCGAACAACCGCCTCACCGATACCACTGGCGGTACCGGTTACCAGAACGACGCGGGGAACAGAGGGTAGTGCCTGGGGCATGAATGCATCCTTTTGGGTTTCTATTTTTATCGTGTGCTCGCCGTAGCCGTTTTCGAGCTTAATCCTGAAGCGGAGCCAGAACCAGCCCCATTCAGGCGGTATCCGACGGCGTCATCACCTTGTCCATCAACCGCTGTGCCAGGCGGCTGCCCTCTTCCCGTGAGTCCACGTCGGACAGGTCATCAAGTAGTTCGCAACGCCACAGCCAAACCCCTTCCTCAAGCACTTCGGCGATAAAGGGGTAGCTGCCGGAAGGCAGCTTGAACGTTTGTTGCGCCCCTGCCGTCGGCGCGGCATCACTGCCAAACAGCGGTGCCATCACCAGCGACAGCGATACCGGACTGATCAGCGCTCCCACCAGTAGAGTGGGAGCGTCGTTACCCTCCAAAGCGTGCACTTGAAAGCACAGGGCATCCACGTCAAGCCGCGGATTGGCGCCCGCTGCTCCGCGCAAGGCATCGCCACCCTGGTGCTTCTTCCATATCCGGGCCATCTCTTCGAGTCGCTGGTACTGCGTAGGGGTTGGGGCCAGCATGCCGCTCTCCTGGTCGATCAAGAACTTGCGCCGAGCGATTCGGCAAGGCGTCTCACCACTGCTATTCTGGCAGCTCGAACCACGATGAGGAATGACCATGCTCCTACAACAGCGTCTCGAACTTGCCGTCGCCATTGCTCATGAGGCCGGTGAACGGATCGTCGAGGCCAGACAGCGCCAGGATTTCAGTCACCAATTCAAGCAGGGCACCGAACTGGTCACGGATGTCGACGTCGCCATCGACACCCTGATCAGCGAGCGCCTGGAGGCTGCCCTGCCCGGCGAGTCCCGACTAAGTGAGGAGCTGGCCCCAGACCGGGCGCTGATGCGCAGTGCCGAGTCACTGTGGGTCATCGACCCGATCGATGGC
>DXFC01000206.1 GCA_019114645.1 Candidatus Halomonas stercoripullorum | reverse complement strand
ACCTCATGCAGATCACCCATGTTCTGCGTGGCGAGGAGTGGATCAACTCGGCACCCAAGCACCTGCTGTTGTATGAGTACTTCGGCTGGGAAATGCCGGTGCTGTGTCATATGCCGCTGCTGCGCAATCCCGACAAGTCCAAGCTCTCCAAGCGCAAGAACCCCACGTCGATCAACTATTACCGGCGCATGGGTTACCTGCCGCAAGCAGTGCTCAACTACCTGGGACGCATGGGCTGGTCGATGCCGGATGAGCGGGAGAAGTTCTCGCTTGAAGAGATGATGACTAATTTCGACATTCAGCGCGTCTCGTTGGGTGGGCCGGTTTTCGATCTGGAAAAACTGACCTGGCTCAACGGGCTTTATATCCGTGAGGATCTGGACGACCAGACCTTCCTCAAGGCGCTAATGGAGTGGGCCTTCAATGAAGGGTATGTCAGCCAGATTCTGCCGCAGGTACGCCCACGGGTAGAAACGCTATCCCAGGTCGCGCCGCTTGCGGGACACTTTTTCAGCGGCGGGCCGGTACTGCACAAAGAAGATTTTGGCGATACCAGGCTTGATCACGACACTACCGTCAAGCTGCTGCAATTCCTAGTCTGGCGCTTTGAAACGCTATCCGGCTGGAACAAGGAGGCGCTGCTCGGCGAGGTCAAATTGCTCGCCGGTCATTTCGAGCTCAAGATGAAAGACCTGTTGGCTCCGGTATTCATCGCCATTACCGGCTCTACCACCAGTACCTCGGTAATGGACGCCATGGCGATTCTTGGCTCAGACCTCACCCGGGCACGTTTGCGTCACGCCATCGAGGTGCTGGGCGGCGTCTCCAAGAAGCAAGCCAAACGCCTGGAAAAGGAATATCGCGAGCTTAATGCACAAGCCAGTTGACGAAGGCGGGGCGTATCAGTAAACTACGTCCCGTCTTGATGACATGGGGCCTTAGCTCAGCTGGGAGAGCGCAACACTGGCAGTGTTGAGGTCAGCGGTTCGATCCCGCTAGGCTCCACCAAGCTTTTCTGAAAAAAAGCTATATCTGCAAAAAGTATTCCATGAAAAAGCCGCCAAGGAAGATTCCTTAGCGGCTTTTTTGTGTGTCCACCAGATACCAACCCTGCTGGTTCACGCTGCGTATGTTTGCGTTTTACCGCCAAGTGTTTCCACACTGGTGAGAGTCCTCATAGAAACAGGAGACTCACATGCGCGACAGTGACCTGGGCAACATGGATGCTGGCCAGCTTTGTCGGTTGTTCGCGAGCGGTGAAGCGTCACCACGGGAAGCCGCGCAGGCAGCGCTGGAGCGGATCGAGCGCTTCAATCCCGCCGTCAATGCGTATGTGCTGGTAGATCACGAAGGCGCCCTGGCCGCGGCCGATGCCGCCACCCGGCGTTGGCGCGAAGGAAACCCGCTCAGCCCGATTGATGGCATACCCGTATCGCTCAAGGACCTCACCGAGTCAAAGGGGCTGCCCGCCCGCAAGGGATCACTGACCCTATCGGCAGAACCCTGCGAGCAGGACGCACCGCCCGCACGGCGCCTGCGCGAAGCGGGAGCGGTGATTCTGGGCAAGACCAATACGCCTGAGTTCGGCTGGAAAGCAATTACCGACAACCCTGTTTTCGGTGCGACCGCCAACCCCTGGGACATGCGCCTCACTTCGGGTGGTTCGTCAGGTGGGGCAGCCGTAGCCGCGGCACTCAATATGGGCGTGTTGCACCAGGGCGGGGACTCCGGAGGATCGATTCGCATCCCCGCTGACTTTTGCGGGGTCTTTGGTTTCAAGCCCACCTTTGGCTGGGTGCCGGAATGGCCGCGCTCCAAAGCCGCCTCACTGTCCCACTTGGGACCGCTGACACGCACCGTTGCCGATGCAGCGCGTATGCTCAATATTATCGGTCGCTACGATTACCGCGACCCCTATGCGTTACGCGGCCAACCGCAGGACTGGGGAGAAGCGCTGGGCAAGGAGATACGCGGTCTGCGAATCGCCTTTGTGCCGACGCTGGGCGATGCCCGGGTCGACCCTGAAGTCGCGAAGTGCGTGCGTCAGGCGGCGAACCGGCTGGCCTCGCTGGGTGCGGATGTGGAAGAGGTGGAGCCGGAGATCGATGCCTCCCTTCAGGTATTCAATACGCTGTGGTTTACCGCTTCGCTGGCGGTCTATCGTGAGCATAGCGAGGAGCAGCGCAGCCTGCTGGATCCCGGCCTGGTGGACGACGCCAGACGCGCCGAACGGCTCACTGCACTGGATATGTTCTATGCCCTGGAAAAGCGTGCACGCTTGACCGAACAGCTGGAGCATTTCAACCAGCGCTACCATCTAGTGATGACACCGTCAGTCGCGGTGCCCCCCTTTGCACTGCACCATGACGTACCACCAGGAAGTGGCATGCGCGACTGGGCGGAGTGGTCGCCATTCTCCTATCCCTTCAACCTGAGCCAACAGCCAGCTGCATCGGTGCCATGCGGCTTTACCCCGCAAGGCCTGCCGGTAGGCTTTCAGCTAGCGGCGGGCAAGCATGATGACATACGTATACTGCGGGTCAGCCACGCCTACATGGAAGCTTTCCCGATGGCCTATCCAGCCGAGCCGGGTTAAATCGCTACTCATCAAGGCGGGATTCATCAAGCCATTCAGCCAGCGCCGGGGCACTCAAGGCCGGGCAATAGAGATCACCCAGTACATGGCGGGCGGGAACCGTCTCCACT
>DXFC01000205.1 GCA_019114645.1 Candidatus Halomonas stercoripullorum | reverse complement strand
CGGGTCGCGATGGAGTCGCACACTACGAAGAGTCGGGCCCCAGCCGCTGACCAGCAAACCAAACGGGGCCTGAGCCCCGAACGGTGCCATCAGACGGCGGCGCTCAACCGTGCAGATCGCGCATGATGAGGGCAAACTCGATACGCTCGGGCGCTATCGCCTCCCCCGGTACGGGAATACGTACCACATGACCGGAACCCGGTGCGGCCTGAACCGCCTCACCCTGCCTGTTTTCGATAGCATCAAGCGTGAAGCGACGGTTGCCGCCGGGCAGCATCAATTCCATACCGTCACCCACCTCGAAACGATTCTTGACTTCGATTTCCAGCATGCTGCGATCCGGGTCATAGCCGATCACTTCGCCAACGAACTGCTGGTGTACACCAATCGAGCTGCCACGCTCGTAGTTCTGGTATTCGTCATGGACGTGACGGCGATAAAAACCTTCGGTATAGCCCCGGTTGGCCAGATTCTCGAGTTCATCCATCAAGCGCATGTCGAACGGACGCCCGGCAACGGCATCATCAATGGCACGTCGATAAACCTGTGCGGTACGCGCCACATAGTAGTGAGATTTGGTACGTCCTTCGATCTTCAGCGAAGCGACCCCCATCTCGGTGAGTCGCGGCACATGCTGCACGGCACGCAGATCTTTAGAGTTCATGATGTAAGTGCCGTGCTCATCCTCGAAAATCGGCATCAGCTCACCCGGGCGAGTGGCATCCTCAATCAATGCTGCAAGCTCATCCTGGCCTTCCCTGCCACCGGCTGTCGCCGTACTGGCAAAGCGGGTGCTGCCGCCTCCCGCCGCGATCAAGCCGCTCTGTCCGCCTGACTCCGGCGTCCAGACGCCACTCGCTGCATGCGCTGCCGCCGAATTGACAGGTACCAGATCGCCACTTTCGTCCTGGGTGGCCGCCACGGTGTTGTACTGCCAGCGACAAGCGTTGGTGCAGGTGCCCTGGTTTGGGTCACGGTGATTGAAATAACCGGACAGCAGGCAGCGCCCTGAATAGGCGATACACAGCGCACCGTGAACAAAGGTCTCGATCTCCAGACCCGGACATTCAGCACGAATCTCGGCAATCTCTTCCAGCGACAGCTCACGCGACAGGATGATGCGACTCACACCCTGCTGGTGCCAAAACTTCGCTGCGGCCCAGTTAACCACATTGGCCTGTACCGAGAGATGGATCACCTGGTCGGGCCAGCGCTCGCGTACCAGCATGATCAGGCCGGGATCAGACATGATCAATGCATCCGGACCCGCCTCGATGACCGGCTCCATATCACGCAGGTAGGTTTTGAGCTTGCTGTTGTGCGGAGCAATATTCGAGGCGACATAAAATTGTTTGCCGCGCTCATGGGCATAGGCAATGCCACGGTGCAGGTTATCAAGCTTGAAGTCATTGTTACGCACGCGCAGCGAATAGCGTGGCTGACCGGCATAAACCGCATCAGCGCCATAAGCAAAGGCATAACGCATATTCTTGAACGTCCCCGCCGGGGAGAGAAGTTCGGGAGCTTTCATGTGGGTTCACCGTTTACAGGACGATGCAGCACCGCACGAACGGAAAAGGACTCGGCGGCATGAGGGGCGCTGAGTTTAACAACTCGCGCAAAAACTGGCTAGGCAATGGCGACGCCACTAAACTTGCATCCCTTGCAAACTTAAGGGCCGGCCATGAAAGTCATTTCAAACCTACCCAAACCTGGCGAGAAGGGACCAACCCCCGACACGTTGGCAAGCTGCCGCCCGGGCTGCGGTGCCTGCTGCATTGCACCTTCGATCACATCACCAATACCGGGCATGCCCAACGGCAAGCCGGCGGGTGTACGCTGCGTACAGCTCGATGAATCCTATTTGTGCCGTCTTTTCGGTGACCCCCGCCGCCCCTCCGTGTGCGCACAGTTCCATTTTGACCGTGAACTCTGTGGCAGCAACCGCAGCCAGGCGCTGGAGCGCATCGCCTGGCTCGAATGTGGTACTTCTGCAGGGTGAACTCAGCCGCTACCCAAAACCGCCTGTTTCACATTGTCTCCCGGCTGGGCGGGTTGACGGTCAAGCAGGCTACGCCAGCGAATCAGCACGGGGGCATCGCCGTGGCTTACGCTACCGAGCACGCTGCGGAACTGTTCACGCATACTCACATCATGAGGATCGACCAGGTTCAGCCATGCTTCCATGACGGATAGCAACTGATGACGATTTTCATGCAGACGTGCACACTCCAGCGCCTGCTCAAGCAATAACTGAAGTTCTTCCCGCGGGCGACCCAGACTCTGGCGGACGCGTGCCAACTGAATGGCCAGCTCCGGCAAGAACAGTGTATTTCGCTCCCGGGCAATCAGCATGCACTGATCCAGATAATCCTCGGCACGTCCCGGCTCATTGAGCGCCAGGCAAGCGTCGGCGTACCACATGCTGGGACGATGCAACCTGTCGCGACCGGTACTCTCGGTCAGCTCCTCCAGCGCAAGCTCCAGCACCGCCAGGCCATCACGGTCACCGGAAAGTGCCCGCCGCCAGCCAAGAATGCCCTGGGCCGAGAGCTGCCATAAATGCAAGTCTGGCGTCTCGGTCAGTGCTACGGCCCGCTCAGCTCGCTGTGCTGCCAAGTGTATGTGGCCCAATTGACGATACAGGGAAGCAGCGAACAGTAGCGCCATGGCCAGTGAGCCAGGATGCCCGATACGCTCTGCCAAACGTATCGCCGCCTCTACCTGTTGCTCGGCACGCTGATAGTCGCCGCGCAAGCACATTGCCCAGCCCTGGAAACAGGCGGCTGCCACCTGGGGGTGCTCCGAAAACGGCAGCCATTCAATTATCATCGGCTGTTCCAGCGGCACGATCTCATCGAGATGCTCGTATGCTTGGCGAATGCGCCCGGCCCAGTATTCACAATTGGCCCGGGCATAGTCGGCCAAGCGCTGATAACGCGGATCCTCAAGACGCCCGGCAATGGTCGCCAAACTGGCGGCCAGCGAGAAGGCGTCAGCATGCGCATGGCGTTGACTGCACCCTACCCAGAGCCCCCATTTGACCAGGAAGGCTTGCTCCAGGTCTTCGGCATCTTCCGCATTACATCCTTCGCTTTGCACCAATAGCTCCCGGGCACGCACAAAGCTCTCATGCGCAGTAGGCGAAGCATGGCCCTCAAGGGCAAAAGCCGCCTGCCCTCGCACGGTTAATAGGCTGATCTCGCGTTCTACCTGCCCCTCGACATGACGCAGACTCGCCAAGCCAAAGTCGGCCATTTTCAACGCCGTACGGTTGGCACTCAGTTTGAGTGCCTCACGGGCGGCCAGCTCAAAATAGCGGGCCCCACGAGCGTAGTGACCACTGCGTCGCAGGTGAGTGGCAAAGTCACCCGGATGCCGGCCAATCCACATCGGGAAACGCTCTTCTATCAGGGTCACGACTTGGCGGTGTATACGCACCCGCACATCCCGCGGGCAGGAAAGATAGGCCGCTTCCTGAAGCAGCTGATGTGTAAACTGGTACTCACGACAACCGCTCTCACCTTCGACCGGCTCGATAATTTCGAGCCGCCGCATTTGCTCCAGCGCACGGTTGAGCTGGGGCATTTCAAATGTGCTGCATTCGGCGAGAAAATCGAGACGAAAACGCCGCCCCAGCACTGCCGCCACGTGGGCTACCTCACGGTCACTATCGAGCTGGTCGATACGCCCCGCCAGCAGGCCGAGCAGCCCCTTGGGCAGCTCATCGAACTGCACGCTACGCCCTTCGCGGCGGTCCATTTCCAGGCGTCGACAAATCTCCTGCATATAGAGCGGCACCCCGTCACAGCGCTCGATGATCTGGCCGCGCAGGCGGGGGCTGAGATGGAGTCGATAACGCCTGGCCAGCTGCGAAAGCAATCTTGACGATTGCATGGCGTCCAGATGCCCCAGCATTACCTGCTGATCCCAGTGGAGCCGGGCAGGCAACGCTTCCCGACCATGGTGACTGGCGACCAGGAGGAACGCACAATTGATCGGCAGGCGTGCCTGCAAGCCCGCCAACACCCGAAATGAAGGCTCGTCAAGCCACTGCAGGTCGTCGATCATCACGATCTGGACACGCTCACTTGCCGCCCGTTCGATGACGTGGCAAAGCAGAGCAACCACTAGCTCCGCCGCTTCCCCGCTCTTGACCAGGCGCGCCGCCTCGGCTGTCTCCCTGACGCCCAGCGCCTCTTCGAGCAGTGCTTGCTGGTCCACTGACAGGCTGAGCCCATGCTGCGTGATCAGCGTTTCAAGCGCCGCCGCATCAAGCGACTGACCCAGACGCCATTGCAACAGCGTACGTGCCACCCCGTAGGGCTGCAAGACCGATAGGCGCGTTGTGGGTAGCCAACAGATGTCCGCATCACGACTCAGCTCCAGTTGACGGAAACCAACCATCAAGGCTGACTTGCCCATCCCTGACGCACCGCGTACCAGTACGCTCTGGCGCAACCCGATACCGGCCCGGGCCAGGGCGTCACGAAGTACACGCAGCGCTGCTTCACGCCCAATCAGACTCGGCGGCAGAGCATCACGCCCACCCTCGTTATAGCCTAGTACCAGGGCCCGCAAGCGAACCCGCCCGTCGCTGGCCATTAACCGCGAAGAGAGGCGTGGCTGAAGGTCCAGTGCCGGCGGCATGTGCTGGCTGGCCTCCAGCGAAATGACCAGCTCACTGCCTTCGGCGGCACTCATCAAATCAACCGCGCCCTGACTAACCTGCCCCAGCGGATCTACCAGCTGACGCTCGGGAAGGTAAATCACTCGCCCGCTGTTGAGACCCGCGGCAAGCTCAATACCCGGCGGCTCGAATTCACTCTCCCAGTGACGCGCCACCTCGTCAGGCAGTGCTTTGCGGCAGTGCTCGTACAACGCC
>DXFC01000204.1 GCA_019114645.1 Candidatus Halomonas stercoripullorum | reverse complement strand
CTGTTGACCGGCGAGCTGCCGTACGTGGTGTCTCCCGACCGGCTGCGCCGCCATACGGATCTTGAACAGCTCGAATACCGGAGTGCCAGAAGCTACAACCCTGACGTTCCCATTCAGCTTGATGAAGCCCTGCGGCGTGCGCTTGATCCACAACGCTCGCTGCGCTTCAGGCGCCTCTCCGAGCTGCTCTATGCCCTGCGCCACCAGGATGGCCGCGAGGGTGGGGCGAAACCACATGGCTTGTCCCGTCCTGGGCATGGCTCGACCTACATATGGCAGGTGATCACCGGGGTTCTGGTATTGCTGCTATTGCTCTCCTGGTGGTTACGCTAAATGCATGAAGCCCCGGCAACCCGGGGCTTCATGGGTACAGTAACAGGCCTCGGCAGAGGCTGCTGCATCAGACCTGAAAATCGGGTAGTTTGCGCTCCACCCTGGCCAGTTTGAGCTTGGCGACCTTGGGCAGGCCGTTCTCGAACGGAGGGAAGTCTTCGCCCTGAATCAACGGTGACAGGTAACGCCGGCAAGCGTCGGTGATGCCGAAGCCATCCTCACGAATGTACTCACGGGGCATGAACTTCTCCTGGTTGGCCACTTCCGCCAGGGGGGCGGACTCGATACGCCACTCATAGGGATTGTCATTGACACGGATGATCGCCGGCATTCTGGCGTTTTGTCCGGCCAGTGCCATTTCCACCGCCTGTTGGCCCACGGCATAGGCTTGCTCCACATCGGTACGCGAAGCCAGGTGGCGTGCCGCCCGTTGCAGATAGTCGGCTACTGCCCAGTGGTACTTGTGGCCGAGGTCTTCTCTGACCATGTTGGCCAGGGCCGGAGCGACGCCACCCAGCTGCCGGTGGCCGAAAGCATCCACGGTACCGGAGTCGGCCAGGAAACTCCCATCGGCGTAGCGTGCGCCCTCGGAAACTACAATGACGCAGTAGCCATATTGTTTCACGCACTCATCGATGCGCGCCATTGCCTTGGCCCGGTCAAAGGGAATCTCGGGAAAGATAACCAGGTGCGGCGGCTCGCCTTCTCCTTCACCTGCCAGCGCACCGGCGGCGGCGATCCAGCCGGCGTGACGCCCCATGACCTCTAGCACGAAGACCTTGGTTGAGGTGGCACACATGGAGGCGATATCCAGTGAGGCTTCGAGCGTGGAAGTGGCGATATACTTCGCTACGCTGCCAAAGCCTGGCGAGTTATCAGTGATCGGCAGGTCGTTATCGACGGTCTTGGGCACATGGATGGCAGTGATGGGATAGCCCATGGTTTCGGAGAGCTGGGAAACCTTGAGGCAGGTGTCGGCGCTGTCACCACCACCGTTATAGAAGAAGTAACGGATATCGTGGGTCTTGAATACTTCGATCAGGCGTTCGTACTGAGCCCGGTGGGTGTCGATATCCTTGAGCTTGTAGCGGCAGGAGCCGAAGGCGCCGCCGGGAGTGTGCCGCAGGGCGGCAATGGCTTCTTCCGACTCCTGGCTGGTGTCGATCAGGTCTTCGGTCAGCGCGCCGATGATGCCGTTGTGGCCGGCATATACCTTGCCGATGCGGTCGGAATGTTGACGACAGGCTTCAATCACGCCACAAGCGCTGGCGTTGATCACGGCGGTAACTCCGCCAGACTGGGCATAAAAGGCGTTATGCTGGGCCATGGGGGTAGTGTGCTCCTGCGGGAAATGGTCCGTGTGATATTGCATAATAAGATCAAGCATTTTAGACGAAAGGCGACGTGCCTGCACGCCGCTGGAGCGCTGCCGCCGGGCCGTGCTAGGCTGCTGGCTCTTTCCGGCGGGTGGCGGCCGCCTGCCAACTGGTGAACAAGGTCAGATTTCATGCACCTCCATATCCTGGGTATTTGCGGCACTTTCATGGGTAGCCTGGCGCTGCTGGCGCGCGAGCTGGGGCATCACGTTACGGGATCGGATGCCGGCGTTTATCCGCCGATGAGCACCCAGCTCGAACAGGCCGGTATTGCGTTGCATGAGGGCTATTCACCGGCGAACCTGTCGCCGCAACCCGACCTGGTGGTGGTGGGTAATGCACTGTCTCGGGGTAACCCGGAGGTGGAGGCGTTGCTCGACCTGGGCCTGCCTTACACCTCAGGCCCGCAGTGGCTGGCCGAGCAAGTGTTGCCGGGGCGGCGGGTTATCGCCGTGGCCGGCACGCATGGGAAGACCACTACCGCCAGCATGCTGGCGTGGCTGCTGGAGTCGGCGGGGCTGGAACCGGGCTTTCTGATTGGCGGTGTGCCGCGCAACTTTGGTGTACCCCTCTAATACTCATCTGATGAAGAATGCGCATTGGCGCAAGCCGAAGCGCCGGGGGTGGGCATAATCGCCACTACCACTATGTTTACATCAAACGGGGGTAGGCACGAAGCCTAGCACTAGACAGACCACGGCACGGCATGTAGATTGGTAATCACTGGCAGCGAGCAACCACCGCAAGGCAGTGCCGCAGTCAGATGTTATATAAGAACTGAATAGAGCAAGCGCTGGTGATACAGCCCCTGCTTCGCGTGACTTGTCCGCGTGGTTATAAAGGGGATTCGCCTGTGGTGTGACAGACCACGAGCAAACCGCGTACATCCCAATATGGCCTATAGGTAACGGTGAGGGAGTGAGCGAGGAACGGCCAGCGTGAGATATAAATAAACGTCACGCCCTGTTAGCTCAATGGGTAGAGCAATACATTTCTAATGTGTAGGTTGCTGGTTCGATTCCA
>DXFC01000203.1 GCA_019114645.1 Candidatus Halomonas stercoripullorum | reverse complement strand
CTGTGGGAGCTGGGCTTTGCCCGGCGAATGGCGCCGCAGGCGCCTGCTGGGTACACATCCTGCCAAAGGCCTGAGTCCTGTAGAATACAGTACCCGGGCCTTGAACACCGGCTAAATGTACCGTCCACAATTGGGGGCAGTTCACAGGGCAGGGCTGGGTGGTTACCAGTCATCGTGGAACTTGGCTGCCTGCTTGGCAAGATAGCGCATTCGTCTTTCTTCTTGAGCTTTTTTATGCGCACCTGGGTAGAAAAAGTCCAGCAGCAGGAACCGTCCTTTAATGACAGCGTGCTCACAGTAGACCAGGCATGCATCTTGCTCTGGATTTCGAGGGTTGGTTCTGTATTGAAGGGCGCTACCAGCTTGGAAAGCGCGAGGTGGCAGAGCGATGTGAATGTGCGACAGGGCTTCGCGCTGAGCCTCATGTGGCCAATTGTAAATTGAGTCCCGACCAAAGTAGTCCGGGTACTCCATCCGATCTGAATCAACGAACCTTGTGAAGTCCGCTATCAGGCGATTTTCGAATTCTGGAAATTGCTCGGCGATAGATTCAAAGGCTTGGCGGAAGTCATGATGAATTTCAACCTTGGCCATCCAGAGCCAGCCTTAGTGGAAGCGTCTGCCGATATTTTTGGAACGAGCATCTGCCAAAGCATGAAAGGCTTCCAAGTTGATCTCGCTCTTGAAAGACTCACCTTCACCTTCAAGATGCCTCATTGTGGAAGCAATGTTGCTTAGCTTTATCCTAACCAGGCCTAACAGTTTTCTGGCCTGCTTCGTATCTTCATCCAAGGCCACACCGCCCATGCGAAGCTTCACCAGTTGGGCGTCAAGGGCTTTCTCGACGTCGCGAATCATTTCAGCCCTGCTTTCCCACCCCTGATGTCTACTTTCGTCAGGAATGAATGCCAACTGGTTTACGTTCGCAATAACCTTGTCAAGCGCCTTTAGATAGGCTTCTGACGCTGCAGCGGCTTGCTGAGCTTTGGCTCTGCGTTGTTCCTCTACGGCGGAAAGTGCCTCATGCACGCTGCTATGCGTAGGTGCCGCAGAAGCTGACGCCTCAAGAGCAGTCACCATTCCACCTATAGCCATAGCCACCGCAGCGGTTAGTCCGCTGATCTGGCTGCTCAATGGGTTTCTGGTAAAAGGGACGCTCATGGGGGTGAGTCTCAGTCGCAAAATGATATGCTTAATACGATAGAAGTTTACTCGGCTGAATCGCATACCGCAATGTAGCGCTGTTTCGCCTGGCAAGCCGGTTTCCCTACTAAAACTGGCCGTTATCTTTAACCTCGGCGGCTGGCTGGGGCTTATTGGACTCGCTGTGGGGGCTCTGGCATGCTTCCCGCTTTCTTTAACTGGCTGAGGAGAGCCCATGAGCACGCTGCCGAAGTGCCCCGAGTGTGGGTCGGAGTTCACCTACGAAGTGGCTGATATGCTGGCCTGCCCCGAGTGCGGACATGAGTGGTCGCCGCAGGCGGAGGCCGGGGGGGGCGAGTGATGAGAAGGTGGTGCACGATGCCCATGGCAATGTGCTGGAGGATGGCGACAGCGTTACCGTGATCAAGGATCTCAAGGTCAAGGGGTCGTCATCGGTGGTCAAGGTCGGCACCAAGGTGAAGAGCATTCGCCTGGTGGAGGGCGACCACGATATCGACTGCAAGATCGACGGCATCGGGCCGATGAAGCTGAAGTCGGAGTTCGTCAAGAAAGCTTAAGGGCTGTCAAAAGGTTAAAAAACCGTACTGTTGCGGGCCATCTCACTGCGAGATGGCTCGCGCAGCGGTATCAGAGTACGGTCACCAACACCGGGGCCAGGCCGCGTCGCAACATGCCCAGCTCACGGGCGGCACGCTTGGAGAGGTCGATGATCCGGCCTTCGATAAAGGGGCCGCGATCGTTGATCAGTACTTCGACTGCCTGACCGGTATCGGCACGCTCGACCAGTACCTTGGTTCCGAGCGGTAGGCTGGGGTGGGCTGCTGTCAGGGCCTGCTGGTCAAAAAGTTCGCCACTGGCGGTGGGGGAACCCTGAAAACGGTCGCTGTAGAAAGACGCGATGCCGGTTTCCAGGTGAACAGCCTCTTCGTGGGGAGTGCCGGCCTGGACCGTCGCACTGGTGGTAAGCACAAAGAGCAAGAATGTCAGAAAACAGGTGAGCCGCTTTTTAGTGGAAGCTCCCATGGGATTGCCTCAAAGTTTTCGTTTGGCGATGATCGCTTTCATCGATGAGGTGCCGGTGGGCGAAAAGAATATACCCATTGACCGGCAAGGGAGCAACATTAAAAACCCCATACGGTTGGCCGCATGGGGTTTTAGGGTTGGTTGAGCAGTTAAAAAAAGATCAGCGCTGGGGTTGCTGCACATAGAGTTCGGCTTTTGCTTCACGCATTACATCTTCGCAGGCGGCCTGGTGCGCCAATTGTGTCATCAGACTCTGGGATAGAGCGAAACCCTTGCCGAGGCAAGTGTCTACCTCTTCACGGCTAAGGGCGGGGGTGACTTCATAGGCAACCTTGAGCGTTCTGCCGTTGCCGTCGACCCTGTCGGCGAGACCACGAATGAACCAGGCCAACCGTTCGCGCCAGCTGGATGTTGTCTCGCTTCCCTCGTTTACGCTGAACGTGCACTGCCACTCAGGCTTGTAGACTCGCATGAGTACCTCCTGTTGGCTCGGGAATGTTTGACTGTCTCTCCACTGATTAGCCTATACCAAACCTTTCCCCCTGTACGGTTATGTGGCTTTTATCGCATTTTTTGCTTAATCAGCACCGCAGGGCGGTGTTCAGTGAGGCGAACCTGGCTCGAAAAACTCTGCCTTGGCGTCACGCATCACGTCTTCACAGGCGGCTTGCCGGGCCAGTTGGTTAAGCAGGGCGTGGGTGAGTTCGAACCCTTTTACCAGGCAGGAATCGATCTCCTCGGCAGTAACGGCGGGTTCGATATCGTACACCAGCGTTACCGTGCGCCCTTTGCCATCGAGCCGGTCGGCCCAGCGGCGTATACGCCAGGCCAGACGCTCGCGCCAGCTTGAAGTCACATTGGCGGCTTCGTTAACGGTGAGGGTGCAACGCCATTCCGGTTTGTCGATGTTCATGAGAACCTCCTGTTCCGGTTGAAAGCCTGTTGGCATCGTTCGGTAGCTGCATCCTTGCGGCGGCGATGAACATTGAGGATGAGGCTCCTCTTCAGCATAGAAGCTTTGCGTTAGAGGGACGAATCGCGCCGTATAGAATTGGCAAGAGAGCCGTTTTCCATCCATGTTTAGGGGTATCACTCTCCCCATGGATGGAACAGTGAAGAAAGCAGCGAAGACATTACGGGTTATCGCCATTGCGCTGGGGGCGCTGCTGCTGTTGGTGGCAGGGGCGGTGCTGGTGCTGGAGTCCGCCTGGTTTCGTGGCTGGCTGGAAGACCAGGCCAGCCGGCAGCTGGGGCGCGAGGTCACGATCCAGCAGCATACGATTGATTGGGGTGCACCCCTGACGCTGCGACTGGATGACGTGCGGGTTGCCAACCCCGACTGGGCCGAGGACCCGATGGCGCAGCTTCACGAGCTATCGGTGCGGTTGAACCCGCGCGAACTGCTGCGTGGCCGCATTGCCCTGGAGCGTATCGATGTGGTGCAGCCGGTGCTGACCTTGCTGCGCCGCGACGACGGTACCACCAATATCGATGACCTGATGCAGGGAGAGCCCACCGAGGAGCGGGAGGAGCCGCTCTGGCCCGAGGCGTTCAACATTGACGATGGCCAGCTGATCTACCGCGATGTCGCCCGGCAGATCGAGCTTGATGTGGCCTTCGACACCCCGGGGGAGAGCTTCGAGGAGCTAAGCGCCAATGTCCGGGGAGAAGGCGCTGTGCAGGGCGAAAGCGTGGCGTTCGAGGGGCTGGTGCATTTGCAGATCGAGGAGCGCCGCGGGGCTGTCGAGGGGTTGCAGGGGCGGATTGGTGAAGGCGAGCTGCGCGGCGACCTGGCACTGGACCTGGCCAGCGAGGAGCCTTACTTGCATGCCCGGCTTGAGGCCGATGCCATCGACCTGGATAGCTGGGGGCTGTTCGGTGAAGCCGATGCCACAGGCGAAGCAGCGGAGACTGCGGCAGAAGCCGGGGCGGCGGAGGAGAGCGAAGCGCCCTGGGATTACCGTTTGACCCGGGGTCTGGCCTGGCTTGAAACCTTTGAGGCGGAGCTGGATCTCGACCTGGGCCAGCTCCGTTATGCTGGCCAGACCCTGCATGACCTGACCGTTGATCTGACGCTGGAAGAGGGGCGGCTCGACATTGCCCAATTGCAGGCGCACCAGCAGCTTGATGGCGAAGCGCCCCGTGCGCTGAACGTTCAGGGCTGGCTGGAAGTCGAGGATGAGCGGTTGGCCACTGACTTGCAGGCGCAATTCGACCGCATTGACCTGACCGCCGCCCTGGCACCCTTTGGCGTGGGTGAGCTGGGTACGCTGGATGGCACGCTGAATGCCCGCGTATTCGACGGCGCCCTGCTGTTTGAAAACACGGCCCTGGATTATCAGGCTCCCCATTGGGGGCTGGCGCTGTCGTTTTCTGCCGACAGCGTGGCCGAAGGGGTGCACCTGGTAGGCGACGGCAGCTACGAGGGCGAGTCCTTCACCTACGATTTGCAGATCGGGTCGCTGCTGGATCTGACCGATCCACAGGCTCCCTATCGAGTGTCCGGTGAGCTGACAACCCGCGACACCCTGCTATGGGTTGATGGTAGCGCCGTGCAGCCCTTCGCGCTTGAGTCGGTACAAGGCAGCGCCCGCCTGGAAGGCCCGACCCCGGCGGAGTTGACAGCATTGACCGGAATCAATCTGCCCGATTTGCCCCCCTATCGCCTGGCCGGTCGCATTCATTATCAGCAGGGGCAACTGGATATCACCGGGCTGGAAGGATCTTTTGGCGAGAGCGATGTGGCCGGCGATGTGAGCCTTCACTTCGCTGACAGGCCGCAGCTGGTGGCTACACTTGTGTCCCGGGAGCTGGCAGCGGACGACCTGTTGCCGATGCTGGGCATGTCGCCTTCCACCGGTGCGGGCGAGGAGGCCTCGGCGCAGCAACAGCAGTGGGAAGCGGAGGAGCAGCGCGCCGACATCCTGTTTCCTGATCGAGAGTGGAATCTGGAAGCGCTGCGCAATACCGACATACAGCTCGACTATCAGGCGCATAACGTGCAGGCCGAGCATGTGCCCTTTGAGAGCCTGGCGCTGGTGATGGAACTGGAGCAGGGCGTGATGACGGTAGAGCCGCTGGAGCTGGGGCTGGGCGGGGGCCAGGTCAGCGCCAGTTGGGCCATGGATGCGGGCCAGACGGCGCTTGAGGGCGACTTGAGGCTGGCGGCGCGGCAGGTCAACTTGAGTGCCTTGCTGGACGAAGCCGGCTTGCCCGATGTGGCGCGTGACACCTTGGGGGTGATCGGCGGGCAGGGCGAGTTCCGCTACCGGGGCCGTTCCATGCATGAGGTAATGGCTGGGCTGGATGGTGAGCTTGAGCTGGCCATGTCCCAGGGCTGGCTGGATATCATTGCCGCCGAGTTGCTGCCGCTCAACGTGGCCAATGCGCTGGTGGCGGCACTGACCGGCGAGGGTCAGGTGCAGCTGGAGTGCACTTATGTGCGTTTTGCCGTTGCCAACGGCCTGGCCGAGCTTGACGAGTTCTTCATGGCCACCGAAATTGCCCATTTCGAAGGGGCCGGTGCCATCAACCTGGCCACGGAGCAGATGGAGCTGGCCTTCCAGGGGCATAACCTCGACCCGACCCTGTTTACTGGCAACTCGCCGGTGGAGCTGGTCGGCTCGCTGCGTGAGCCGGAGGTGAATGTACTGACGCCGGAGCTCATGACCCGCGGGGCACTCTCGTTGCTGGGCGCCATTGTGGCGCCGCCACTGGCGATTCTGCCCTGGATCGATCCGGGTGGCGGTGAACAGGTGGGAATGGGTTGCGACCGGGCGCTGCAGGAATTTCAGCAGTGAAAGCCAACATTCAACAATGAGCTAAAAGAAACCCCTGCAGCGCTCGGGCAGGGGATTACGTATCACACTCACGTTTTGCGGTTATGGGCCGGCTTGCCCTTCTGGCTGGTCGAGGCCATTTTTTCCAGCTCCTTCTCATCCATGGACTCGTACATCTGCTTGGATGCCCCCTCCAGCTCACCCACTTTCTTCTCGCCGCGCTTGGCAGCCAGGGCCGCACCCGCCGCCATCTGTTGAGCTTTCGATTTTGCCGGCATGGTTCCCTCCTGTATGCCTGAAAAACCATCTTTCCTGAAAACTATCGAAAAGCTTCACACATCACTTAATCTAGCCGCTTCGCGGGTGGCTTTACGTGTTTGTGCGTTATGTTTGGTATAGGAATGACGTCGACATTCGACCATTCTGGTTTTTCATTCGCTATCAAGGAGTCGGCATGCCGATTGTCACAATTCAGCAATTTCCGCGTAGCCTCGAGCAGCGGCGTGAACTGGCCGAGCGCATTACGGCGGCCTTTGTCGAGGTGTACGGTGCGCCTGCAGAGAGTGTGCAAGTGTTTTTTAACGAGGTGGAAAGCGATCACTGGGCCAAGGCGGGTGTGCTGGGCTGCGACCGTGAGACTCACCAAGGCTGACGGTAAAGGAGGAAGTGCAGCATGCGCTTACAACATGCCACCTGGCAGGAAGTCGAGGCTTATTTGCAGCATAAGCGGGGCGTTATCGTGCCAATTGGCTCCACCGAGCAGCATGGTCCTACCGGACTGCTGGGAACCGATGCCATCTGCCCTGAAGTGATTGCCTGGGAGTTGGGCAAACGCCATGAAGTGCTGGTGGCGCCCACCCAGAACCTGGGCATGGCCCAGCATCATTTGGCCTTTCCCGGCACCATCAGCCTGCGGCCCACCACGCTGATCGCCGTGCTGCGCGATACCATCGAGTCGCTGGCGGGCCACGGTTTTCGCCATATCCTGTTTCTCAACGGTCATGGCGGCAATATCGCCACCCTGAGCGCGGCTTTCGCCGAAGTTTACGCCGAGCGCAGCATGCGCCGCGGTGGGGAGCCGGCAGCTCCGTTGCACCTCTCGACCCACAACTGGTTTGCCGGCCCACGGGTGCGCAAGCTGGCCGAGTCGTTGTATGGCGATGCCGAGGGTACCCATGCGACGGCGTCGGAGATCGCGCTTTCCTGGTACGCTCACCCGGAGTCCATAAAGCAGGCGGAATTGACGCCGCGTGTCGCTCCGCGGGGGAGTGCCGGGTGCGATGCCGACGAGTTTCGGCGCCGCTTTCCCGATGGCCGCATGGGCTCCGACCCTGCGCTGGCCAGTATTGAGCAGGGTCAACAGCTGTTCGAGGCCGGCGTGATGGACTGCTGGGAGGCCTATCGCGCCTTCATCGATACGGTTTGAGCCTGGCTAGCCTGTGTATGCAGGCCCCGGCTCGGTGTGATTCACCGGGCCGGTCAGCGGCTTTTTTGCAGCGAAAAGTAACCTCTCTTGTCCGCTTATTTCCTTCCTGTAGCGTTGTGCGCACCACTCTCCGAATCTCATTGACAGTCCCTCCGGGA
>DXFC01000202.1 GCA_019114645.1 Candidatus Halomonas stercoripullorum | reverse complement strand
GGTGGAGAGAGTGTTGGACAGCTTCATGTTCATGGGCACCTCCCTGACGCACCGGCACGAGTTGGTTTTGTGTGGCCGGCGTGAAGAAATCGACGAGCCCCCTGCTGTTGGTCAGTGGTGACTCGATAGATCCATGGTAAGAGAGAACCGCGAGAGAGACTTTTCGTTAGCCAATGAGACTAATACGCTTTTTTTCGTGTTCTTTCATAAAGCTGTGGTTTTTTCTGAAGGACGCGGAGTGCCGGGCTGTTCACGCTTCACTGCCTTGGTCACGATATAGGTGTAGTAGCGCTCGATGCCAACGTCTGAGACCAGCCACTCGTCGATCAGACGCTGATAGGCGTCGACAGATTCGGCTTCGACCTTCATCAAGTAGTCGACACCGCCACCGACAGCGACACATTCGGTGATTTCGGGGGTATCGTGCACCAGCGCTTCGAAGCGGGCGAAGCTGGCCGCATTATGTTGTGTAAGCTCGATCTGCACCCACACCGGCGTGCGCTTGACCAGTGCATCGGGATTGATTCGCGCGCTGTACCCCTCGATGATGCCGGCCCGCTCCAGCCGCCGTACCCGCTCCCAGCAGGGACTGACCGACAGATTGATCGCTTCAGCCAGCTTCGACTTGGTGATGCGTCCATCGTGAGACAATATTTCGAGAATTTTGAGGTCGTAACGATCCAGTTTCATTGCTGCCAATGTATCCTCACCCCAGGGAGTCGACGATATCGGCGATAACCGCAATGGTATCGCCCATGTTGACCAGCGCCGGATGACGCCGGGCCGCCAGCACCCCACTACGCTGCGCCCGGTACTCCACGGGCGTAGCGCCGCTGCGGGTCGGATCAAAGATCCGGGCCACCACCTCGCCTTTTTCAATCGGCTCGCCCAGGGCGAAACAGAGTTCCAGCACGCCGCTGTGTTCGCTCTGCACGTAGCAGCTGGCATCAGGCATATCGAGATAGACTTGCGGCTCGGCGGGCATCTCCACCTCACCCTCCACAAGGCCGAACTGAACCAGGACGTTGCGCACGCCGCGCTCAGTCAGTGCCAGGCTTTCTGGAGTCGAGGTCCCGCCACCGCCAAGTTCCGTGGCGATAAAGACCTTGCCCTGACTCTCCACCGCCGTATCGAACAGTGCCGCAGCATCGAGCTCGAACATCATCATGGCATAGGGAGCACCAAACGCCTTGGCCCCGGCCAACGCCTGGCGTTGCTGCTCCGGGTCGTCGAGCACATGAGAGGCACCGAAAGGAATGATATCCAGCGTGCGTCCACCGGAGTGCAGGTCGAGTACCACGTCACACATGGGCACCATTACCCGGGTGAAGTAGTCGGCGATCTTCTCGGTGACGCTACCGTCGGGGTCGCCGGGGAAGCTGCGGTTAAGGTTGCCACCGTCGAGCCCCGAGGTGCGCTTGCCGGCCATGACCGCCGGCGTGTTCATGCACGGCACAATGATCACCCGGCCCTGCACGTCCTCTGCACGCAGCGTATTCGACAACTTCAGCAACGCCGTGATGCCCTCATACTCATCACCGTGATTGCCACCGGTAAGCAGTGCCGTGGGGCCGGCACCGTTTTTGACCACGGTCACCGGTATCATCACCGCGCCCCAGGCCGACTCATCGGTGGAGATCGGCAGTTTGAGAAAGCCGTGCTGGACGCCATCGGCATCAAAATCGACGGTAGCGCTAATCGGGCTGGGACGCTTGTTCATTGTTATCGCTCCTTGTGCTGGGTGGGAGAATGCCTTGATTCAGCGCACAAACAGCTGGCGCGGAAAGTTGGCCAGTGTTTCGCAATCGGTCTCGGTGATCAGGATGCTCTCGGTGATTTCCAGGCCCCACTCGTCCTCCCACAGACCCGGCATGAAATGGAAGGTCATGCCGGGTTGCAAAATGGTCTCGTCGGAGGGGCGTAGACTCATGGTGCGCTCACCCCAGTCAGGGGGATAGCTCAAGCCGATGGAGTAGCCGCAGCGTGCGCCACCCCGGTCAAAGCCATACTTGTCCATGGCGGCACCCAGCGCCATGGCGATATCGGCAGTACGGTTGCCGGGCTTGGCCACCGCCAGTCCATTCTCGATGCCCTCAAGCAGCGCCGACTCGGCACGCACGAAATCCTGAGGTGGCCGACCGAGAAAGACCGTACGCGACAGCGGGGCGTGGTAGCGCCGGTAGACCCCGGCAATCTCAAAGAAGGTCCCTTCACCTTCACGAAACGGCGTGTCGTCCCAGGTCAGGTGCGGTGCCGCGGCGTCCTTGCCGGTGGGTAGCATGGGCACGATAGCAGGGTAGTCACCCCCGTAAACGGTGCCATCCTCATCTTTATAACCTTCGATGGCGACGCGATAGATCTCCGACACCAGCTTGCTCTTGGGCAGGCCGGGCTCGATCACTTCAAGGATACGCGAGTGCATGCCCTCGACGATTTTTCCGGCGATGCGCATGTAGGCGACTTCCTGGGGCGACTTGATGGCGCGGCACCAGTTGACCAGCGAATTGGCATCCATGAAACGGGCATGGGGCAGCTCTCGCACCAGGCTCTGGTAAGCCTTGGCCGAGAAGTAGTAGTTATCCATTTCCAGACCGATGACCCCTTCATGCCAGCCGCGATCAGGCATGATCGACTGGGCCAGATAATCCATGGGGTGCATGTCCGGATTCTGGACGTAGTAATCCGGGTAGTAGGTGATGTTCTCGGGATCGATCCAGCAGGTGCGTAACGCGCCATTGGCATCCATACGCCTGCCGTACCACACCGGCTCCCCTTCCAGCCCTACCAACACACACTGATGTACGTAAAAAGACCAGCCGTCATAGCCGGTCAGCCACGCCATGTTGGAAGGATCGCTGATGACCAGAGCATCGATCCCGCGAACCGCCATTTCGGCACGCACTTTCCATAAGCGGCTGGCGTACTCTTCACGAGTGAAAGACAGCGCTACCTGAGTCATAGGGCACTCGCCAAAAGCCATTACGAATCGTCATGATCGTAATTGTGTAAAAAGCATGACAATTGCGGGACAATACCGCTACGCTGATAGTAGCACCACCTCTCGGCTGGCGGTCAAAGGCTTTATTGAATCATGACAATTGATCTAACTCCGTATCTCTCCGATAACGGTCCCAAGTATTTGGTCATCGCACGCGCCATCTCGGAAGCCGTACGCCAGGGAGAACTCCTTCCCGGTACGCGCCTGCCACCTCATCGGCAACTGGCCGAGAACCTCGGCGTCAGCGTACAAACGGTATCGCGGGCCTATGCTCAAGCCGAAAAGATGGGCCTGGTCCAGGCCCGGGTAGGCAGTGGCACCTGGGTCAATGCACTGGACGAAGTACGCGAGTCCGCCTACTTGCACAGCAACGAAGCGCGTCTGGAAACACCGCTGATCGATCTTTCCATTGCCCACCCGGTCTGCCCGCCGGGACATCACCTGCTGTTTCGCCAGACACTGGCCGAACTGGCCGAGCTGGCCAGTCCCGAGGTAATTAGCGCCTGTCGCCCTATCGCCGGCCTGCTGCACCAGCGTGAACGCGCCAGCGCCTGGCTAAGCTCACGCCTGCACGTGCCTGGCGAGCCTGATGACCGCGTACTGTGCAACGGCGCCGCTCATGGCCTGATGCTGGCCATCTCCAGTGTGGTCCAGCACGGCGACCTGGTACTCACCGAGGCGTTGACCGATCACGGCTTGATTGCCCTGTCGCGGACGCTGGGCTTTCAGCTACGCGGCATTGCCATTGACGCTGAAGGCATCGTGCCGGAAGCGCTGGAGCTCGCCTGTCAGCGCTACAAGCCCCGCGCACTCTACCTGACGCCCACCCAGCTGAACCCTACCGGGGCCACCATGAGCGAGGCGCGCCGCGATGCCGTGGCCGAGGTGCTGGCACGCCACCGTGTGTGGTTGATCGAAGATGATGTGCATGCACTGCTGGAGGCGCCGGGTTTCACCCC
>DXFC01000201.1 GCA_019114645.1 Candidatus Halomonas stercoripullorum | reverse complement strand
CCAGTGCCGCGAACAGGCCTCGAAGCTGGGGCTGCCGGTTGCGGTGGTGGTCTTTGAGCCCCAGCCGCGGGAGTTTTTTGCCGGTGACCAGGCGCCACCACGCCTGACCCGGCTGCGCGAGAAGGTGCGTTTGCTGGGCGAGAGCGGGGTCGATTATGTGCTCTGCCTGCCTTTCAATGAGCATCTGCGTAGTCTCACGGCAGTCGAGTTTGTCGAGCGCGTGCTGGTTCGGGGCCTCGGGGTGCGTCATCTGGTCGTGGGTGACGACTTCCGTTTCGGTTGCGATCGCCGCGGCGATTTCAATCTGCTGGCCGAAGTGGGCGAGCGGCTCGGTCAGGCGGGGTTCAGCGTCGAGCATACACGCACCTTCGCCCTGGATGACGAGCGGGTATCGAGCACTCGGGTACGCACGCTGCTGGCGAGCGGTAATTTTGCCCAGACGGCGCGAATGCTGGGCCGCCCCTTCCACCTGGGGGGCCGGGTCATTGCGGACCAGAAGCTGGGCCGCACCATTGGCGCACCCACCGCCAACATGCCACTGCCGCGTTTGCCTCTGGCGTTGCGCGGGGTGTTTGCCGTGGTGGTTGAATTACCCGGCGGAGAGCGCTTCAACGGCGTCGCCAATATCGGCTGGCGCCCTACCGTGGGCAGTGATCGTCCCTTGTTGGAGGCGCACCTGTTTGATTTCGACGGCGATCTCTACGGCCAGCGGCTAACGGTATTCCCCTGTGCCCGGCTGCGTGGCGAGCAGAAGTTCGATGATTTTGCCGCCTTGAAGCAGCAGATCATGGCCGATCAGGCGCGGGCGCGTGGCTACTTTGCCGATAACCGTCCTGCTGACGAGCACCCACTTCCATTGGCTTCGGCGCCGTTGGCGCGTGAGGCCGCGAATTTCGACGCGTCGGCGGACGGTTCCGCCGACCATGACGACGGCTGATATCCAGGCTATGAGTGACTACAAGCACACACTGAACTTGCCCGAAACCGACTTTCCCATGCGCGGTAACTTGCCCAAGCGCGAGCCCGGCCGGGTGTCGCAGTGGCAGGAGATGAAGCTTTATCAACGGTTGCGCGAAGCGCGTCAGGGCCGCGAAGTCTTTGTGCTGCACGATGGCCCTCCCTACGCCAACGGCAGCATTCATATCGGTCACGCCGTCAACAAGATCCTCAAGGATATTATCGTCAAGTCGAAGAACCTGGCCGGCTTTGATGCTCCTTATGTGCCCGGCTGGGACTGCCATGGCTTGCCCATCGAGCACAAGGTGGAGACCACCCATGGCAAGCATCTGGAGCCCGAGCAGGCGCGCGCACTGTGCCGTGAATACGCTGCCGAGCAGATCCAGACCCAGTTGTCCGATTTTGTACGCCTGGGGGTGATCGGGGATTGGGATAACCCGTATCGCACCATGGATTACGCCAACGAGGCAGGCGAGATCCGCGCCCTGGCCGACATGGTTGCGGCGGGTTATGTGTTCAAAGGGCTGAAGCCGGTCAACTGGTGCTTCGATTGTGGCTCGGCGCTGGCCGAGGCGGAAGTGGAGTACCAGGACAAGCAATCAGATGCCATTGATGTGGCCTTCCCCGCCGCTGACGAAGCCAGGCTGGCGGCTGCGTTTGGCCTGGAAGCTCTGTCCAAGCCTGCCGCTATCGTGATCTGGACCACTACGCCCTGGACAGTGCCGGCCAACCAGGCGCTTAACGTGCATCCCGAGTTCAACTACGCCCTGGTCGATACTGGCGAGCGTTTGCTGGTGCTGGCCGAGGAGCTGGTGGAGAGCTGCCTGGCCCGCTTCGAGCTTTCCGGCGAAGTGATTGCCACGACCCGGGGAGAGGCGCTGGACCTGATCGAGTTTCGTCATCCCTTCTACGATCGTGTTTCGCCGGTCTATCTGGCCGACTACGTTGAGTCTGAAGAGGGCAGCACCGGTATCGTCCACTCCGCGCCGGCCTACGGTGTCGATGACTTTGTGACCTGCCGTGCACATGGCATGGACTTCAGCGAGAGCAAGAGCCCGGTGCAGAGCAACGGCGTCTACGCTGATGATTTACCGTTCTTCGGCGGTCAAATGATCTGGAAAGCCAACCCCCAGATTGTTGCCAAGCTGCGCGAAGTTGGTGCATTGCTGGCCCACAAGACCATTACCCACAGCTACATGCACTGCTGGCGCCACAAGAGCCCGGTGATCTACCGCGCCACGGCGCAGTGGTTCGTGGGGATGGATGTTACGGGTACCGACGGCCGCACCCTGCGTGAGCGGGCACTGGAGGGCATCGAGGCGACGCACTTTACGCCGGCCTGGGGACAAGCACGTCTGCATGCAATGATTGCCAACCGCCCCGATTGGTGCATTTCGCGCCAGCGCAACTGGGGGGTGCCGATTCCGTTTTTCCTGCACAAGACGACCGGTGAGCTGCATCCGCGTACTGTCGAGTTGATGGAGGAGGCGGCCAAGCGTGTCGAGCAGGAGGGCATTGATGCCTGGTTCCGCCTTGATCCGGCGGAACTGCTGGGCGACGAGGCGGCCGAGTATGACAAGGTGACCGACACCCTTGATGTCTGGTTCGACTCCGGTACAACCCATCGGCACGTGCTGCGTGGCTCACACTCCCACGGCCACGCCGAAGGACCGCGGGCCGATCTCTATCTGGAGGGCTCCGATCAGCACCGCGGCTGGTTCCACTCGTCGTTGCTGACCGGTTGCGCGATTGACGGTCACCCGCCGTACCGGGGTTTGCTGACCCACGGCTTCACCGTCGATGCCCAGGGGCGCAAGATGTCCAAATCCATGGGCAATGTGGTGGCCCCGCAGGAAGTCATGGACAAGCTGGGTGCCGATATTCTGCGACTATGGGTCGCTTCAACCGACTACTCCGGCGAGATGGCGGTTTCCGACGAAATTCTCAAGCGCACCGCGGATGTCTATCGGCGCATCCGTAACACCGCGCGCTTCTTGCTGTCCAACCTCAACGGTTTTGATCCGGCCCGGGACAGTGTGGCCCCCGGTGAGATGCTGGCACTGGATCAGTGGGTGGTGGATCGAGCCGCCCAGCTGCAGACGCGCATCGAGAAAGCCTTCGAAGAGTACCGCTTTCTGGATGTCTACCAGCAGGTGCACACCTTTTGTTCGCGGGAGCTGGGTGGCTTCTACCTGGATGTGATCAAGGATCGCCAGTACACCACCCAGGCCGATTCGCTGGCTCGGCGCAGCTGCCAGACGGCGCTCTATCATGTGGTTGAGGCGCTCTCGCGCTGGGTGGCGCCGATTCTCTCCTTCACCGCCGAGGAGATCTACGAGCATATCCCCGGCCGCCGTCAGGATAGCGTATTGCTTGAAACCTACTACGAGGGGCTGGCTACCCTGGCGCCGGATGCCGAGATGGGGCGCGAGTTCTGGGAGCAGGTGCTGCAGGTCAAGCAGGCGGTCAACAAGTGCCTGGAAGAAGCGCGTAACGCCAAAACGATCAAGGGCAGTCTCGCTGCAGAGGTCACGCTCTACGTCAATGAGAGGCTGCATGGCACCCTGGCCAAACTGGGTGATGAGCTGCGCTTTGTGATGTTGACCAGCGAAGTGCATCTGGCCCCCTTGTCGGCCAGTGAGCAAGCTGAAGGGCAGAGTGCTGAAGTGACCGAGCTGGAAGGCTTGAAGGTGGCGGTCATGGCCAGCTCACACCCCAAGTGCGAGCGCTGCTGGCACCATCGCGAGGATGTGGGCAGCCACGCCGGGCATGAAGATCTGTGTGGACGCTGCATCGGTAACCTGCCGGAGGGGGACGGTGAGATCCGTCGCTATGCATGAGGAACGCTGCTATGCATGATGCAGGCCCCAATGACTCCACAGCCGTCGCGCCAATGGACAAGCCGCTGCGCTGGTTGTGGCTGGCAGCAGCGGTGGTGGTGCTCGATCTGGGCACCAAGGCGTTGATGTCGAGCCTGCTGACTTATGCCCAGCCGGTCGAGGTGCTGCCGTTCTTTAACCTGACGCTGCTGCACAACACCGGTGCGGCCTTCAGTTTTCTTGCCGGTCACCCCGGCTGGCAGCGCTGGCTTTTCGCGCTGGTGGCGGTGGGTGCCAGTGTCGGCCTGACGCTCTGGATGCGGCGGCTCAAAAGCGATGAACGGCTCCTGGCTGCCTCGCTGGCACTGCTTATCGGCGGTGCGCTGGGTAATCTCTATGATCGCCTGGTGCACGGTTATGTGGTGGACTTTCTCTCCTTTCATATGGCTGGCTGGTACTATCCGGCTTTCAATGTGGCCGATATCGGCATTACCCTGGGGGCCATTGGCCTGATCTGGGAGTCGGTTTTCGAAGGGCGCAAGCAGGCGCGGCGTCGACGCAGTTGAGACCACCGCCTGCTATGCTGCTGACAGGCCCGCCCATAACGCATACGAGAGTGATGATGAGCGAATATCGCATCGATGAGGGCATGGAGGTGACACTGCACTTCACCCTCAAGCTGGAGGACGGCACCGTAGTCGACTCCACCCGCGACAAAGAGCCGGCTACCTTCCAGGTGGGCGATGGCAACTTGCCACCCGGCTTTGAGCGGCCCCTGGAGGGCATGACTGGCGGCGAAAGCGGCAGCTTTGAAATCACCCCTGAGCACGGCTTTGGGCAGCATAATCCGCAGAACGTACAGATGCTGAGTCGCGATGATTTCGCCGAGATCGAGCCCGAGATCGGCACCGTCATGTCATTTGCCGACCCTGCCGGTGGTGAGCTGCCCGGCGTGATCGTGGCAATCAACGAACGTCAGGTGGAAGTGGACTTCAATCACCCGCTGGCGGGCCGCACCTTGACCTTTGAGGTTGAGGTACTGGACGTGAAGCCCGCCCACACGCACTGAAAGTGAGCGATATCACCATGCAATCCAATCCCATGCGAATCAAGCTGGCCAACCCCCGCGGGTTCTGTGCCGGTGTCGATCGTGCCATCGAGATCGTCAACCGGGCGCTGGATGTCTTCGGACCGCCGATTTATGTTCGCCACGAGGTGGTGCATAACCGTTTTGTGGTCGATACCCTGCGAAACCGTGGTGCCGTCTTCGTTGAAGAGCTGGATGAGGTACCCGACGATGTCATCGTGATCTTCTCCGCCCACGGCGTCTCGCGTGCGGTGCAGGAGGATGCCGAGCGGCGTGGTCTCAAGGTGTTTGACGCCACTTGCCCGTTGGTAACCAAGGTGCATCTGGAGGTGCTGCGCTTCGCCCGGCGCGGTCAGGAGTGCATCTTGATCGGCCATGCCGGGCACCCCGAAGTTGAAGGCACCATGGGCCGTTACGACACCAGTCATGGCGGCACCATTTATCTGGTCGAAAACAAGGACGATGTCGCCCGGCTCGAAGTACGTGACCCCACCAAGCTTGCCTTTGTCACCCAGACGACGCTCTCCATGGATGACACCGCGCTGGTCATAGATGCGTTGCGCGAGAAATTTCCCCATATCGAAGGGCCGCGCAAGGACGACATCTGCTACGCCACCCAGAACCGGCAGGATGCGGTACGCGAACTGGCTGTCGATTGCGATCTGCTGCTGGTGGTAGGCAGCCCCAACAGCTCCAACTCCAACCGTCTGCGCGAGCTGGCCGAGCGGGTCGGAGCTGCCGCCTACCTGATCGATGATGCCAGCGAGATTGATCCGGCCTGGCTCAAAGGTGTAGCAAACATCGGCATTACCGCTGGAGCGAGCGCGCCGGAGGTGTTGGTCAAGGGGGTCATTGAACGGCTACAAAGTCTGGGTGCCGCGGTACCCGAAGAACTGGTCGGGCGTGAAGAGACGATTACCTTTTCCATGCCACGTGAGCTGCGTGAACGGGTCATTGCCAGTGACTCGCTAGCTTAGGGCTTAATCAAACGGAACAATAACAATGCGCAAGGAGCGCTGTGCTTTTTCACAACAGAGCGGCTTTAGCCTGATCGAGGCGCTGGTCGCCCTGCTGGTGCTGTCCATCGGCCTGCTGGGAGCGGCCGCGATGCAGCTCAAGGCGCTACAGGGTGCACAGTCCGGATATCAGCGAGCCGTCGCCTCGTTGGCCGCCCAAGACGCGGTAGAGCGATTATGGGCCCAGTTCGATAGTGAGCACAACGAATGCCACGGGCTGGCTGGAGAAGCCGCTGAGTGGGAGCAGCTGTGGCAAGACTCCATTCCGGGGCTGAGTGGCACGGTAGAGTCTGCCACCGACGACTGTACCTTCCATATTGTTCTCGCCTGGGAGGCATCGCCCGGGAGTGCTGGTGAACCCCGCCTTGCCTACACGGCCAAACTTCCCGGGAGCCGCCCTTGAAGCAGCGCGCATCAAGCAGCCGTGGCTTCACCTTGATGGAGCTGATGGTGGCGCTGACGATTGGCTCGCTGATCGTGCTGACAGCGAGTCAGCTGTTCTTCAATGGTGCCCTGAGCTTCAAGAAAGTCGAGGAGTTGAGCGAGCGCCAGGCGGCGCTGACCTTCGTGACGGATGTGCTCATGGATGATATCCGCCGTGCCGACCTTGCCGCCGATTGTGGGAGCGGCGGGGTGTTGGCCTTTCAGGTGGATGGGGTCTGCCATCGATATACACTGGCTGAAGGCACCTTGAGCTTGAGCGTGGAAGGTGATCAGCAGCCGGTCATCAACGGCATCGTGGCGCTGGAGCGGCGGCTAGATGCTGCACAAGGCTGCGACCGGCCGGGGCTGTATTGTCTGGAGCTGACCCTTGAGGGGGAAGCGCAGCCCATGCGCTTTCACGCCATGAACCGTACCCTGGCGGTGACAGGCCACTAGGGCTTTTACAAGGAAGCGACATGCCCAAGGAAAAGGGGGCGGCCCTGGTGGTCGTGCTGGCGGTACTGGCCATCTCCCTCATGTTGGGGCTCACCGGATTGCAGTCAGCGCTTGTCAGTCATCAGCTGGCGGGCAACTATCACGACGCGTCACTCGCCCGCATCGGGGCGGAAACCGCAGTGGCACACGCCTACGCCACCGATCCTCAACTTATGGCAAGCGACGCCTTTGTCGATGTCGACAGGGGGGTGGTGGAAGCGCTGACATGGGCTACCTTCACTGATGGCTATACGGCCTTCGGTGGCCAGTTCCAGCACAACGCTGACCAGGGAAACAAGGTCGCCTACGCCTATCGACGTTTTCGCATTGAGGGGACTGACTACCTTGTCGGGCTAGGGGCAGTGCTCAGCAGCAGCAATACCACCATTGCACAGAGCCGTTTCGTGTATGCCGCGCTTGAGGAACTCTCGTCTCCACCCACGGCACGGAAAATACGCAGCTGGCATTGAGCCGTGGAGGCAGGGGGCAGTGGCTCCCTATGGATCGTTTGGCTTGCGGTAGTGGCCCGGCACAATCACCCGCTCTCCATCGGGAAGCTGGCGTACATGGGTAGGCACATAGACGCGTTTTATGATGCTCTTGCGGAACTTGCCGCTCATCTTGCCGACTCCTTGAAGTTCAAGTAAACCGTCCATTCAGGTAAATGCACTACTACTTTAGAACAGGTTGGGCGTGCTGTGCAATTTGGTGAGCACGGCTGATTTGCGCCTGGCTTGCATTCGCCTAGCTTGTAGGTAAGAGAGCTTGAAGCAGGGCGGCTTCAAGAGGGCAACAGGGAGAGAGGTGTCAGCATGGAACAGCTGAATGTGGGCCTCACGGTAACCGGTGGGCTGGCGCTGGTGGTGGGGCTGCTGTCGAGCCCGCTTGATCGCTCCTGGCTTTCGGCACCGCTGTTCGCCTTTCTTTTGGGTGTGGCGCTGGGGCCATACGGTTTGCAGTGGCTCGACCCGACGGGATGGGGCGATACCAAGCAACTGATGCAGGAAACAGCCAAGCTGACGCTGGGGATCAGCCTGATGGGCATTGCGCTGCGTTTGCCGCCCAGCTATCCCTTCCATCACTGGCGCTCGCTGGTGGTGCTGCTGGGTATCGGTATGCCGGCCATGTTTCTGATCAGCTCACTGCTGACCTACGGCGTTCTGGGCTTGCCACTACTGATGGCGCTCATGATCGGAGGCGCGGTGTGTGCTACCGACCCGGTCGTGGCATCCTCCATTATCACTGGCGGGGTGGCCAAGGAGAATCTACCTGAAGGCTATCGCCACCTGCTTTCCAGTGAGTCCGGCGCCAACGATGGGTTGGCCTATCCTTTCGTGCTGCTACCGATTCTGCTGCTGACATTGCCGGCTGGTGATGCCTGGCGCGACTGGTTGGGCATGATCTGGCTATGGGAGGTCGGGGGTAGCGTCCTGGTGGGTATTGTCCTGGGCTGGGGAGTCGGACGTGCCCTGGAGTGGTCGGAAACACGAGGGTATCTTGACCAGCCCTCCTTTCTTTCCATTACCCTGGCGCTCACCCTGCTGGTGCTCGGGGTGGGTGAGTTGCTTTCTACCAATAGTATCCTGGCAGTGTTCGTCGCTGGACTCGCCTTCGATCAAGAGGTGGGAGGGAGCGAGCGGAGTGAAGAGGACAACGTGCAGGAGGCGGTCAACATTCTGTTGACGATGCCGATTTTTATCCTGTTTGGCCTGATTGCCCCCTGGGACGAGTGGCGCGCGTTAGGCACTCAGGGCGTGTTGCTGGCGCTGCTGGTACTGGCGTTGCGCCGCTTGCCGGTGATTGTGCTGTTGCGGCCCTGGTTGCCGGCGTTACGTGACTGGCCGATCACGCTCATCATGGGCTGGTTCGGCCCGATAGGGGTGTCGACGCTGTATTACGCTACGCTGATTTCGAGTCGTACCGGCTACGACCTGGCCTGGACGGTCGGGACGCTGTTGGTGCTGGCATCCATGGTAGTGCACGGAATGACCGCCGCACCATTCGCCATGCGTTATGGTCGCTGGCGTCAGCGTTATTCCTGACCGAGGACGTCAAGTCGAAAGTCTGGCTTTTGGGTTATAACGAGAGTCGGACTATGCTTCGCTGGCAAGGCAGGATGCAAAATGTCACGAAAAGCAGGCGGAATTGGCTGTTTAAGGTATTCTTGATATGTAACTGGCGGGACAGGGTGTCCCGATCATGGATTAGCCCGGCACGGGGATGACTAGGATGGAAGATAACCAGGAACATAGCGACATGGAACACGTGCTGATCATCGAGGATGACGTGCGCCTGGCTGAACTCACCCGCGATTATCTGGAGTCAAATGGCTTCAAGGTGACGGTAGAGGGTGAAGGCTCGCGAGGCGTAGAGCAGATCCTGGCATTGCAGCCGGATCTGGTGATTCTCGATCTTATGCTGCCCGGTGAGGATGGATTGTCGATCTGTCGTCGGGTGCGGCCCGATTACGCCGGGCCCATATTGATGCTGACCGCACGTACCGACGATATGGATCAGGTGCTGGGACTGGAGATGGGAGCCGATGACTACGTGCCCAAGCCTGTCCAGCCGCGGGTGCTGCTGGCGCGTATGCGTGCCCTGCTGCGGCGGGCAGAGGTCGCTGATCAAAGCGGTGATAGTCGGCTTAGCTTCGGCAATCTCGAAGTCGATAGCGCCACCCGTGAGGCGTGGCTGGAGGGTGAGCGTATCGACCTGACCAGCGCTGAATTCGATTTGCTGTGGCTGCTGGCCAGTAACGCCGGCCGGGTGCTCACCCGTGAAGAGATTTTCAACAACCTGCGCGGCATCAAGTATGACGGCCAGGATCGCTCCATTGATGTGCGTGTTTCACGTATACGCCCCAAAATCGGTGACGACCCCAACCATCCGCACCGAATCAAGACGGTACGTAGCAAAGGGTACCTGTTCGTCAAGGAAACCTGATTGATGCAGCGGTTCCTGGCGGATGGCTCCTTTCTGCGCGTCTATCTGGCGCTCGCCTTGGCGCTGCTGCTTACCTTTGCGCTGGCCTTGATGGGACTGGCTCTGGTTGACCACCTACGCACTGACCAGTACCGCGAACAGTTGGCGGAGGCTCCCCTGCGCCTACTTAGCTGGCGTGTAGCTGCGCTGCCCGAGCATGAGCGCGGCGATTGGCTGACCCAGCAATCCGATGCACTCGACATGCAGCTTTCGCTGCGCGAGGCGGAAGAGGCTGATCTCGGTTGGCTGGATCGTCGGCGTCTGGAGGGTGGGCGCGCTCTGGTCCAGATACAGGATGTCGAGAGTTGGCGACTCTATCAGCGCCTGCCGGGAGAGTCGCGTCTGCTTGAGGCCAGACTCTCGGGTCTCAACGAGCGCCAGCTGCGTGGTCTGGCGCAAATGCTTGGCCACTGGCTGGCCGAGGTTGACGGTGAGGCTCGCCAGCAGCGCCTGGCCGGCATCACCAGCGAGGCGTTGCCGGTGCAGCTGGACGACTTGGCACCGGCCAGTCTCGATAGCCATCAGCTTTCCCGGCTACGCGAGGGCGAACTGGTGATTCGTCTGCTGCCGGGGCAGTGGGCGCTGACGGTGCATCTTGTCGTTCCCGGCACTGCAGACTCACGCCAGTGGCTCTCCATTGGCCCGATCGCCGCGCTGGAGCCAACGCCTACCTCCCTGCTGCTGTTGGTACTGTTTGTCCTCTTGGGTGTGCTGGCGGCGATTATCTATACGATCGTCCGGGGTGTAGAGACGCGTCTGGGGCGACTTGAGCTGGCAGCGGGACAGATCGCCAGTGGTCATCTCGATGCCCGGGTCAAGGTGGATGGAGGTGGCTTTATTGGCCGTGTCGGCATGGCCTTCAATGCCATGGCCGCCCAGGTACAAGGTCTGCTGCGTTCGCAGCAGGAGATGATTCGTGCCGTGTCCCATGAGCTGCGGACCCCGGTGGCGCGCATTCGCTTCGGCATGCAGATGGTCGAGGACATGAGCGATGACCCTGCGGTTCATCGCCAGCTGAATGGTATTGATGGCGACATCGAGGAGCTCGATCAACTTATCGATGAGATTCTTACCTATGCCCGTCTCGACAGTGGTTTGGTCAATGGCGGCGAACTGGAACATGCCAAGATCGAGTGCCGTGTCGTGGCCGAGCGCGTGATCGAGACACTATCACCGTTACATGGGCACTTGCGCCTGGAGCTGATGCAGGGGCCCGAGATTGAAGTAGAGGCGGATCCTCGCCATCTGCAGCGGGCACTGCAGAACCTGGTGGCCAATGCCTGTCGTCATGCCCACTCCCGGGTGCTGGTGCGCCTGTCACTGGAGTCACGGCTGGTTCGGCTGGATATCGAAGATGACGGCCCGGGGGTGCCGGCCAGCGAGCGGCTAACGATTTTCAAGCCCTTTGCGCGACTCGATAATAGCCACACCCGGCGTAGCGGTGGCTATGGTTTGGGGCTCTCCATCGTCCAGAAAATCATGGCCTGGCATGGTGGCAGTGTGGTCGTCGATGATAGCCAGGCATTGGGTGGCGCCCGCTTCTCGCTGTTGCTGCCGCTGCATCAGAGCGGATCACACTTCAGGTTGGCTTGATGCCTTCGAGCACGGTAAATGACGTTTCCCGGGCAGTGCGCAGAAAATCTTCCATCCAGACCTGGCCACGGCTATCGCTGCGAATAGCGGCGTACAGCGTGCTCCACATGCCGTTCTCACCAATTCGTACTGCCTTGACATAATCACGTACCAGATACTCGGTCAGCGCCCAGTTGGGTAAAGCGCAAACGCCACGACCGCTAGCCACCAGCTGCATCATCATTATCGTGAGCTCAGCGGTACGGATTTCACATGGACGCACGCCGGCCGGATCGAGAAACTGGGTAAAGATATCCAGTCGCGAGTGTTCCACGGGGTAGGTGATCAGGGTTTCGGCAGCGAGATCCTCGGGGGTTATGTGGCTCCGTTCGGCCAGGGGATGCTGGCGGGCGACGGCAAGCAGTCCCTGGTAGTGAAACAGTGGCTCGTAGTCAATGCCGGATAGTGGTTGCGGATCGGCGGTGATGACCAGGTCCAGCTGTCCACGGGCGAGCGCGGGTAGCGGCTCGAAATGATGGCCACCAGGAATATCGACTTCTACCTCCGGCCAATGGTCGCGGAAATGGTCGATGGTCGGCATCAACCACTGAAAGCAGCTATGACACTCGATCGCCATGTGCAGGCGCCCGGATTCGTGACCACTCAGGCGGGACAGGTCGCGCTCGGCCATGCGTACCAGCGGTAGCACCTGTTCGGCCAGTGCCAGCAGGCGCTGACCGGCGCGGGTGAACTCCACTGGGCGCGTCTTGCGCACGAATAACGAAGCGTCCAGACGGGATTCCAGCTCTTTTAGCTGGTGCGACAGGGCCGACTGGGTCAGGTGAATGCGTTCTGCGGCTTCGACCAGCGATCCGGCGTCGCGCAGGGCCACGAGAGTGCGCAGGTGACGAAGTTCTAAGGTGTCTCGTTTCATGTGGCTCAAGTTAGGTGAAGAGCGACGTTCAACTTGGTATCAGGCAACGTGATAATGACTCATATTGCTGGCGGCTGCGAGTCGGCGTTCAGGGCGCATCTGGTGCAGCCCCGCTAATAGGACTGCAGCTGCTGGTATCATGACGCCATTTGTCCATCGCCAGGAGCTACATCATGGTGCGTTTTCTTCCTTCTTTGCCAACGACTCTGCTCGCCGCGGGTGCGCTGCTACTGACAGGCTGCGCCGGCCTTTCAGGCGAAGCGCCTCGCAGTAGCAGTAACGAGAGCCGCAGCGAGCAGGCTACCAGTACGGCTCCGTTGCTGCCGTCACAGCTGTTCCCCGGTGAGGCGGACCAGTTCGAGGCTTGGCGCTGTAGCTCGGAGCAGGACCTGGTCA
>DXFC01000027.1 GCA_019114645.1 Candidatus Halomonas stercoripullorum | reverse complement strand
ATGAAGATGGCAAACACCACTTCGATCTGCAGGAACATCAGCTCATCGGGGGCCTTGGTTGCCACCAGGGCGGCAAAGGCCGAAAACTCCTGTTGACCCGCCTGCAGCGTCTGGCCAGCCAGCACCCGGCGCCGCTCAAGATCGGCGTTCCAGGCCACAAACACCGCCGCGAGACCCACGAAGCTGTGCAGCGCCGCCACCAGTTGCGGCATTTCGGTCATCGCCACCCGGCGCGCCACATACCAGCCGATTGCCGCACCGATAATCACCATCGGAATCAGCCAACCGTAACCGCCGATACCCGGCCCCAGAGCGGTAAAGAACACCGCTATGGCCATACCCACGATGCCGTACCAGACAGCCCGCTTGGCCTTCTCCTGGTTACTCAGTCCACCCAGCGAAAGGATGAACAATACGCTTGCCGCAATCGCTGCGGCCGATACAAAACCTTGACTCAGCATGTTCGTCTCCGCCGCTCAGGATTTCTGGAACATGGCCAGCATCCGGCGTGTCACCAGGAAGCCGCCTACGATATTGATGGTGGCGATCAGCACCGACACCGCCGCCAGCAACATCACGATGCCGCTACCCGAGCCAATCTGCAGAATGGCCCCCAGGATGATGATGCCCGAAATGGCATTGGTCACCGCCATCAGCGGGGTATGCAGCGAGTGGCTGACATTCCAGATCACCTGGAAGCCGACGAAGCAGGCAAGCACAAAAACGATAAAATGCTGCATGAACGAGGCTGGTGCGATCTGGCCCAGCAGCAGCATCAAGGCTCCGCCCACCGCCAGCAAACCGACCTGACGCTTGGTTTGGGCTTTGAAAGTGGCGAGCTCTGCCGCACGTCTTTCTTCCGGCGTGGGCTCTTTCTCCTTGGGCTTGGGCTTCGCCGCGGCGATGGCCTTGACCTTGGGCGGTGGCGGCGGGAAGGTGATTTCGCCCTGATGGGTCACCGTGGCACCACGAATGACGTCATCTTCCATGTCATGAACGATGACGCCATCCTTTCCAGGTGTCAGGTCGGTCAGCATGTGACGCACGTTGGTGGCATAGAGCAGTGAAGACTGTGTGGCCATGCGCGAGGGAAAGTCAGTGTAGCCCACCACGACAACGCCGTTGTCGGTAACAATGCGCTCATTGGGCACCGTCAGGTCACAGTTACCCCCCCGCTCCGCTGCCAGATCGACAATCACCGAGCCTGGCTTCATCGCCTTGACCATATCCTCAAGCCACAGCTTGGGGGCCGGCCGACCGGGAATCAGCGCGGT
This sequence comes from Candidatus Halomonas stercoripullorum, assembly GCA_019114645.1. GTDB lineage: Bacteria > Pseudomonadota > Gammaproteobacteria > Pseudomonadales > Halomonadaceae > Halomonas > Halomonas stercoripullorum. Next base: position 21,305 of record DXFC01000027.1, on the reverse strand, counting down.
GGTAATGACGATGTCGACGTCGGGCGCCTGCTCGCGGAACAGTGCCAGTTGTTTCTCACGAAACTCGGGACTGGAAGGCGCTGCATAACCGCCAGTGCCGGAACCATCCTGGGATTCCTCGAAGTCGAGAAACAGGAACTCGGCACCCATGGACTCGATCTGCTCTGCGACTTCGGGACGCACATCAAAAGCACGGACTACCGCACCCAGGCTGGTGGCGGTACCGATCGCGGCAAGACCGGCTACCCCGGCTCCCACGATCAGCACTTTGGCCGGCGGCACCTTGCCCGCAGCGGTGACCTGGCCGGTAAAGAAGCGACCGAAGTTGTTACCCGCTTCAATCACTGCACGATAGCCGGCGATATTGGCCATCGAGGAGAGGGCATCCATCTTCTGCGCCCGGGAGATACGCGGCACCATGTCCATGGCGATCACGCTCGCTCCCTTGGCACGGCACTTCTCCAGCATGGCCTCGTTCTGCGCCGGCCAGAAGAAACCGATCAAGGTCTGGCCTTCACGCAGCTGCTCGGCCTCCGCCTCATTCGGCTCGCGCACCTTGACCACTACTTCGGCTTCGCGCCACAACACTTCGGCACTTTCCACCACGCTGACACCAGCGTCGCGGTACGCCTCATCATCAAAACCAGCCGCTGCGCCCGCTCCGGTCTCGATCAGGCATTCGTGTCCTAGCTTTTGCAGGAACTGCGCGCTTTCGGGAGTCAGCGCAACACGCGCTTCCCCTGCGGCAAGCTCCCTGGGTGCACCAATCTTCACGCTGGATCTCCTTACGTCATTGAGCTTTGCAAGAGACAATCCACTATTCTGACCCAACCCAGACCCTATGCACAATAGCGACATGCCCATGCGCAATTGACATAACTCTGCATTAATCAAAAGAAAAACTCAGCGTTCAAGGCGGGTGAGAGGCGGGAAAAGTTGTCTCCACCCACGACAAAGGCCGCCCACAGGCGGCCTTGCAGTTTACGGTCAACGAAAAAGCTGGACTCTTTTGGTAGCGGATCAAGCCGTTAGCAGAGCGTTGAGTCGGCGCACATAGGCGGCCGGATCATCCAGGTGTCCACCCTCGGCGATGACTGCCTGATCGAGTAGCACCCGGGCCAGATCTTCAAAACCCTCATCTTCTGCAGCTTCGAGTCGTTCGATCAATGCATGAGTGGGGTTGAGCTCCAGGATCGGCTTCACCTCGGGCAACGTTTGCCCCGCCGCCTCCATGATGCGGCGCATCTGATAACCCATCTCGTGTTCGGGCAGCACCACACAAGCCGGTGAATCCGTCAAACGGTGGGTCACCTTGACCTCTTGCACCGCATCACCCAGTGCCTCCTTGACCCGCTTGACCAGCGCTTCCTTCGCTTTGGCGGTTTCTTCCTGGGCTTTCTTCTCTTCTTCGCCTTCGATCTCACCCAGGTCCAGTTCACCCTTGGCAATATCAGCGAAGCGCTTGCCTTCGAACTCGTGCAGGTGACTCATCAGCCACTCGTCGACACGATCGTGCAGCAGCAGAACCTCGATCCCTTTCTTGCGGAAAATTTCCAGGTGGGGGCTGGACTTCGCCGCATTGAAACCATCCGCCACCAGGTAGTAGATCTTCTCCTGTCCCTTCTGCATGCGCGCCACGTAGTCGGCAAGCGACTGGTCCTGTGTCGCGCTATCGGTATGCGTGGTGGAGAAACGCAGCAAGGCGGCAATCTTGTCGCGGTTGGCAAAGTCTTCGGCCGGCCCTTCCTTGAGTACACTGCCAAAGGTGTTCCAGAAAGTCTGGTAGGCCTCGCTGTCCTTGCTCAGCTTCTTGAGCATATCGAGTACACGCTTGGTCAGTGCGCTCTTGATTCTCTCGACCTTGGGATCCTGCTGCAGAATTTCCCGGGAGACGTTCAGTGACAGATCGCGGGTATCGAGCACGCCCTTGACGAAGCGCAGGTAGAGCGGCAGGAACTGCTCGGCGTCATCCATGATGAAGACACGTTGCACATAGAGCTTGACACCGCGGGCACCATCGCGCTCATACAAATCGAAGGGTGCACGTCCCGGAATATAGAGCAGGCTGGTGTACTCGAGCTTGCCTTCGACCTTGTTATGACTCCAGGTCAAGGGATCACTGAAGTCGTGGGCCACATGCTTGTAAAACGCCTTGTACTCGTCGTCGGACACTTCGCTCTTGGGACGCGCCCATAGCGCTGTAGCTTCGTTGACGGTTTCCCAGCTGGTGACTTCGCTGCCCTCGATGACATTGCCATCATCATCCTTGGCGGTTTCGACCTTAGGCATGCGCACCGGGACTTCGATATGGTCGGAGTACTTGCGTACCAGGCTTTGCAAGCGGTACTCATCGGCAAACTCGGTAGCGTCCTGTTTCAAGTGCAGGATGATTTCAGTGCCGTGGGCTTCCCGCTCGATATCGGCAACGGTGAACTCGCCCTCGCCCTTTGAACGCCACTCGACCCCGGCGGCCTTGTCGGCGCCCGCTTTGCGGGTACGCACGGTGACCTCATCAGCCACAATGAAGCCGGAATAGAAACCGACACCGAACTGGCCGATCAGCCGCGCATCCTTCTGCTGCTCGCCACTGAGCTGCTTGAGAAACTCGGCGGTTCCACTGCGGGCGATGGTGCCAAGGTTCTGAATCACCTCGTCACGGGACATGCCAATACCGTTGTCGCGCACCGTCACGGTGCCGGCTTCAGCGTCATGCTCGATTTCGATGCGCAGTTCGCTGTCGCCATCGTAGAGGGCGTCATTATCGAGCGCAGCATAGCGCAGCTTGTCGCAAGCGTCGGCGGCATTGGAAATCAGCTCGCGCAGGAAGATCTCCCGGTTGGAGTACAGGGAGTGAATCATCAGGTGCAGCAGCTGCTTCACCTCGGTCTGGAAGCCCAAGGTTTCCTCGTGAGCGGTCGTGGTCATGGCTCGCTATTCCTCATTGCTAAACCCGGGCAGCGGCAGCCGCCACCCATAACAGAACTGTTCAGCAATATGGGGGCCACCCGTCGCTTTTCAAGCGTCGCGGGGTTCCAGCGCGCCCAACACCAGATGCATGCGCGCGGTGGCCACCGGCAGCGCTTCCGACTCTTGCCACGCCACCACTTGCACATTGGCCAGCCGGCGTCCTTCGCGCAGCAAGCGACATTTGGCGTGGGTCGGCACCACACGTGCGGTACGCAGGTAATCGATAGAAAAGTCGACGATGCTCGGCAAGCGCGGCTCACGTGCTGACAACATCAAATCGAGGGTGCCGGCGGTTTCCATGAAGGCCGCAACGACCCCGCCATGCAGTGCCGGCAACAGCACATTGCCAATATTGTGCTCGCCCGGTTCGAGATGAAAGATCATGCCATCGCCGTCAAGGTCCCGGGACGCCGTCACCCCGATGAAGCGGGCGTAGGGCAAGCGCTCCAGCCAGGCGTTCACATCACCCTCGGCCCGGGTGCGGGTCAGCCAGTCAAGGTCATGAAATCCTTCCGCCATGGTCACTCTTCTCCGAATAGCGCTGCGGCAAAGCCGGGTGGCGTATTGCGCTCGCCCAGGCGGACAAAATTGCCGATACCGCGGGCAATGGGACGCCCCTCCTCCTGCCACAGGGTGCCTTCGGTGAACACCATGGCCCGGGTCACACGCAGCACCCGGGCTTCGGCCATAATCGGCAAACCGGCCAGCGCCGGGCGATAGTGATCCACGCGCAAGTCAAGCGTGGGGCAAACCTCCGGTTCCGGTAGTCCGCACAACACGGAGGAGCCACATACCGTGTCTAACAGCATGCTCAGCACACCGCCGTGCACCAGGCCTCGCTCACTGTCACCCAACAGCTCGCCACGCCAGGGCAGCCGCAGCTGCACCCGGGGTGGGTTAACTGCCACCACCTCAAGACCGAGCTCACGGGTATGCGGTATGACATTAATGAAGCGGGCCAGGCCTGCATGCCAGACCTCGGCGGTACGCTCAACGCCGGCGATACCGTTCGACGTCTTCCTGGTGTCGCTCACTCCGCACCCCCAACAAGCGTTTGATTGAATGCTGCTAGACTAATCGCGGCCTGACGCTGGCACAAGCCGGACAGGAAAACCTTATCGCGGTCTACTCAAAGCAGCTGCGATAAGCGAGGATACGGAAGTTGATCATCGCCCTTGGAGGCCATCGCCATGCGCCACTTTTTGCCTTTTCACCGCGCAACCGGCTGGCTTGCCGCGGTTACGCTCAGTTTTTCCGTTAGCGTACATGCCCAGCCCGGTGACAACGCCATGCGCACGGCGTTGGAAGCCGCACGCAGCCAACAGTGGGAGCGTATCGATACTGCCGCCATTGCGGGCCACGTACTGGAAAGTTACGTCGAGTATCACCGTTTGCGTAGCCGCCTGCCCCAGGTTGAGCCCGGGCAGGTGCTTGATTTTATCGAACGGCATCAGGACTCCCCCCTGGGCGAATGGCTGCGAGGCCAGGCGATAGCCCAATATGGCGACGCCGGGCGCTACCACCACCTGCTGGCAGTGGCTGACGGCGAGCCCAGCGGCACCGCACGCCAGTGCCACTACTACACCGCGCTGTACCACCAGGACCCTGCAGCGGCTGCCGTTGGCGGGCGCGCCCTGTGGCATGTGGGCCATTCACAGCCGGCAGCCTGCGACACCCTGTTCGACCGGCTGCGCGCCAGTGGCGAAATCAGCGAAGTAGATATCTGGGAGCGCAAGATGCTTGCCTGGCAACAGGGCGAAACCGGTCTGGCCAGTTATCTAAACCGACTGCTGGGTAACCGCTGGCAAACCGGCATCGATGCAGTAGAGCAATTGCAACGCAACTATGCCGACATTACCCGTATCCCCACCTGTATCGGTCCGGAGTGCCTGGGCAGTGGCCCACTATTCGTCGCCGCCATGCACGGCTTTATTCGCGCCGATACCGAGGCCGCCATGGAAGCGTGGCGCAAGATCGCGCCACATTTGCCGATTGAACAACACCACCTGCACACCATTGAAGAAGAGTTGGCCTTCTACTCGCTGGTGCGTGGTGTTGAGCACAATCTCGGTTGGGTCGATGAAACCCTGCCTCGTGTGGGTACTTCGCGCGTGGTTGAGCTGCGCATTCGCCATGCCCTGGCCCAACGCGACTGGCAGGGCGTACTCCACTGGTTCGAATATCTTGCTCCGGAAGACCAGGAGGAGAGCCGCTGGCAGTACTGGAAAGCCCGGGCACATGAGCAACTGGGCAACAGCGAACGGGCCAATGTGGCCTATGCACTAGCCGCCCAGGGGCGCAATTTTTTCGGCTTTGCCGCGGCAGATCGCATTGGACGAACTTACTCCCTCAATCTGGAACGCGTACATATCGACACCGCTTTACGCGACGCGGTAGCCCAGTGGCCGGCGGTGCAACGTACCGAGGCGCTGCTGCGCATTGGTGAAGAGGGCTTGGCCAATAGTGAGTGGTTGCATGCGGCAGCCAACGGGTCACCACAAGAAGTGCGCGCGCTGGCAGATTATGCCCAGCGGCGCGGCTGGCATGCTCGCTTGGTGCAAACCACCATCACCGCTCAACTGTGGGATGCGCTGGATTGGCGCTTCCCCGAAGCGTATCGCGAGCATTTCGTCCACTGGGGCCGCCAAACCGGCGTCGACCCTTATCTATTGATGGGTATTGCTCGCCGCGAGAGCGCTTACAACCCGGTGGCCCTGTCGCCAGCGGGGGCTCGTGGACTGATGCAGATCATGCCGGGTACCGCGACCCTGCTTAGCCGCCAGCTCGGCATCAGCGATCCCGGCCCTTACGGGGTACTCGACCCCGAACTCAATATCCGCCTGGGCAGCACCTATATCCGCGACATGACCGAGCGCTACCGCGGCAACCGCCTTGCCGCCGCTGCCGCTTACAATGCCGGACCCGGCCGGGTCGATCGCTGGCTGCAACAGGCGCCGGAGGAGTTCGATCTGTTCGTTGAATCGATTCCTTTCCGTGAGACGCGCAATTACGTACAGGCGGTACTCGCCTACCGGGTCATTTTCGAAAGTCTGGCCAATGATGGCAGTAGCGAAGGCGTGACGATGCTCAGCCAGGCGGAAAAGACGGTGAGCTACGATGGCTCTATGCTTGCCCGGCGCTAGTGGTGGCGCAACAGCGTGATTTGCCAGCGATTTCGGGCTGTATCGTTGCGTGGAAGCGAGACGCTGGACGTGGTGTGTAATTCTATCTACAGTGGTCAATGCGGAAGGGGTGGGCCATTCGGAGGAATCCCGCCCTGGCATGCTGGCTCAGCATCTCCGCCGCGTTGGCCTGCAAGTGGAAGTCGTCCCGCTGTTCGTTGATCAAAGCATGGCGCAAGCAAAGCTTTTGATCCACCCGAAGCGCACTTTACATCCCTTGCCCACGCACTTGGGGCTCCGGAATTCCGGCGGCCCAGCACGATTAATCAGTAAGCAAGGAAATCGACAATGGCAACTGGCACTGTCAAGTGGTTCAACGATACCAAGGGCTACGGCTTTATCTCTCCGGACGACGGCGGCGATGACCTCTTCGCGCATTTTTCCGAGATTCAGGCTGAAGGCTTCAAGACCCTGCAGGACGGTCAAAAGGTGACCTTCGAAGTGACCCAGGGCAAGAAAGGCCTTCAGGCCTCCAATATCCGGGTCGCTGACTAAGGCGCTTCGCCGCAGCGATTCGGAGTTCGGCCCCTGTGTGGCCGGACGCAGATCAAAGGCCCACCCGAAGGTGGGCCTTTTTCATTTCCCTACGCTCAATCCTCGGTCGGAGTGAGCTCACTGCCGGGCTCGCTACGTCCGGCTTCTTCAAACTGCTCATCGAGCTGGCGCCGCGCCTCTTCGAAGCGGCGTTCGCTCTCCTCGAGCCAGGCATCAACATCCGATTGCGATAGCTCTCCACTGCGCTCCGCCTCACGTTCGATCGCCGAAGAGGACGCGCCATCCTCCTCTGTCATGGGCGCAAGCGAGCTCTCCGGTAAAGCGTCATCCTCCATGGGCTCCAGCGTTGGTGGAGACTGATCAAGCTCCTGATACTGCTGCTCAATCTGGCGCTGCGCCTCTTCGAAGCGCCGTTCCGTCTCTTCAAGAATGGCGTCGATATCGGAGCGGGTCGGCTCACCCGGCAGCGCCCCCCCCTCCTCCAGCGTATCAAGCGCGGAGTTACTCAGGGTATCGGCCTCATCCTCTTCATCCATGACCAGGCCCTCACCCGCGTCGGTCTCGGCTTCCGGCCCAGCTTCCAGGTCGTCTTGCGGCATGCCGGCATCATTATCTTCAGCCGGCATTTCCCCATTCGCTGCGGGCAGCTCGGCGCCAGGCTCGGTCTCGGACGGGTCGACTGCGTCCCCGGCCTGAACCCCAGGGGCCTCGTCCTGACCTGTCGCTGCGGGCTCATCACCATTGTCACCACAGCCTGCCAGGGTAACGGCCAAGATCATGATAGTGGAGAGCCAGAATATTCTGGGCATCAGTATTTTTCCTTTCCCGTCTGGATAACTGTAGTAATGGGAGCGTATTGCAGCAAAGCCTCACTGCATCTGCAAGCATCAATCGGCACACTACAGCAAGGCTTTACTGACCACCTCATACACATTGGGCGAGAGTTCTTCGGCACGAATGCGCTCAAGTTCGCTACGCATCAGCCTCTGATGCAACTCGTCAAAGCGTTGCCAGCGGGTCAGCGGCGTCACCAGCCGCGCTGCGATTTCAGGGTTGAGGCGGTTGAGCTCAATCACCACATCGGCCAGTAAGCGGTACCCCTCCCCATCGGCACGATGAAAGTTGATCGAGTTGCGATTGACAAAGGTACCGATCAAGGCGCGCACTTTGTTCGGGTTCCTCAACGAGAAGGCGGGATGCGTCATGAGGTATTTGACCCGCTCCAGGGCATCGGCCTGGGGTCGCATGACCTGGATGGCGAACCACTGATCCATGACCAACGTGTCGTGCGCCCACTTCTCGCCAAACGCCCGCAGTGCCGGAGCCGCCAGGTCATCCCGACTGCTGTGTACCAGCAAGGTGAGCGCATGACGTACATCGGTCATGTTGTGCTCCGCTGCGAACTGCTGACGCGCCAGTTCGATACCCTGCTCATCCTCGATCGCCATGAGGTAGGAGAGCGCCACGTTCTTCAAGCTACGCTGGGCGATCTGTTCAGATTCCGGAGCGTAGGGTGCATCACTTACATTTTCCAAATACACACGCAGGAAGTCATCACGCAGCATCACTGCCAGCGACTGTTCGACAAACTTTCGGGCCGCATGAATCGCCTCGACATCGATCAGTGGCTGCTGTTCGGCAATATATGCCTCGCTGGGTAGCATCAGCATCTCGGCCAGTACCGCCTTGTCGTCGTCACCGTGCTCGAGCAGTGCACGGAAGGCGTCAACCAGACGCGAGTCCATGACTTTTTCTACCACGTTGCGGTGGGCGGCAATCAGATCGTCAAGCGCCAGCAGCGCCAACCGCTGTCCGGCATCCCAGCGGTTGAAACCATCGGAATCGTTGGCCAGCAGGAAGGCCAGGTCCTCACGACCATAGGGAAAGCGCAGTTGCACCGGCGCCGAAAAGCCGCGCAGCAACGAGGGCACCGGGGCTTCGGTAACATCGGTAAAGGTGAATGTCTGCTCCGCTTCACGCAGATGAATAACGCCATCAGTGCCCAGTGATTCACCCTTCAGGGTCAGGGGCAGATCACGTCCCGACTTGGTGCTGACCAGCCCCAGCCGTACGGGAATGTGCAGTGGCTGCTTGTTGGGCCGATCCGGCGTGACGGGAGTGCGTTGGCGTAGTGTCAGGTGATACGCCGCGTTGGCATAGTCGTATTCACCATTGGCATCGATCTCCGGTGTGCCGGCCTGGGAATACCACAGCATGAACTGGGTGAGATCCTGCCCCGACGCCTCGGCCATGCAACCGACGAAATCCTCGATCGTCACTGCCTGGCCATCGAAGCGCTCGAAGTAAAGATCACTGCCGCGGCGGAAGGCCTCCCACCCCACCAGGTTGCACAACATGCGCACCACTTCCGCCCCCTTCTCGTAGATGGTCAGCGTGTAGAAGTTGGTGATCTCGATATAGTGCTCGGGGCGAACCGGGTGAGCCGTAGGCCCACTATCCTCGGCAAACTGCGCCGTACGCAGGAAGGCGACATCTTCGATGCGCTTGACCGCCGCTGAATTGACATCGGCCGAGAAGCATTGATCGCGGAAAACCGTGAAGCCCTCTTTCAGGGAAAGCTGGAACCAATCGCGGCAGGTTACCCGATTGCCCGACCAGTTGTGGAAGTACTCATGGGCAACGATGCTCTCGACCTGCTGGAAAGTAGCATCGGTGGCGGTATCGGGATGAGTCAGTACCGCTGCCGAATTGAAGATGTTGAGCCCCTTGTTCTCCATGGCGCCCATATTGAAATCGTTGACCGCTACGATCATGAACAGGTCGAGATCGTATTCACGGCCGTAGGTCTCTTCGTCCCAGCGCATGGCACGCTTGAGCGACGCCATGGCGTGCGCGGTCTTGCCCAGGTTCTCCTGCTCCACCCAGATTTGCAGAGTGACCTGGCGACCACTGGCGGTGGTGAAGCTGTCTTCGACTTTTTCGAGGTCTCCCGCCACCAGGGCAAACAAGTAGCTGGGCTTGGGGAAGGGATCTTCCCAGGTGACAAAGTGCCGGCCACCAGGCAGTTCGCCACGCTCCACCGGGTTGCCATTGGCGAGCAGTATCGGCAGCCGGGTGGCATCGCCTATTACCGTGGTGGTGAACGTCGTCATCACATCGGGGCGATCCGGGAAATAAGTGATCCGGCGAAAGCCCTCGGCCTCACACTGGGTGCAATAGATGCCGTTGGAAAGATACAGCCCTTCCAGGGCGGTATTCTCCCGGGGCGCGATCTGCACCTCGGTTTCCAGACAAAAGCGGGCAGGTGGGTTATGCACGGTCAGCCCTGTGGCACTAACGGCATACTCCTCCGCCCGGAGTGGCTGGCCATCAATGGCGATGGCCTTGAGCTCGAGTTGTTCGCCATCAAGTTCGAGTGGCGTATCCGCTTCCGCCTGCGCAGCACGCTCAAATTGCAGCTTCGCCTTGACCCGCGTTGCCACAGGGTCCAGCTCGAAAGTCAGCTGTGCCTGCCGTACCCGGTAGGCAGGCGGCTGATAATCGTCGCGATAAGTTGGCTTGGGTTCTGCAGGCTTGGGTTGTTGCATTGAAATGGCTCCTGTCCATGGTGCCCTTCATTGTACGGGGGCTACCTGCCCAAGCTCAAAAAAGGGGTATCGTCAATCGCGGAAGTTATCGAACTGCAACGCCAGGTCGGGTCCGCCTTCGCCGCGTAGCAGAGCCATCACGGCTTGCAGGTCATCGCGCTTCTTGCCGGTAACCCGCACTTTTTCACCCTGGATCTGCGCCTGCACCTTGAGCTTGCTCTCTTTGATACGCTTGACGATCTCCTTGGCTTCCGCCTGCTCCAGCCCCTGCTTGAGCTTGACCTCCTGACGAGCGCGCACACCGGATAACTGCGGCTCTTGCGCCTCCATGCAGCGCACATCGATACCACGGGCAATCAGGCGGTTGCCCAGCACATCGAGCATCTGCTTGAGCTGGAAGTCGACGTCAGCTTCGAGCAGCACGGTATCGCCATGCTGTTCAAAACTCGCCGTAACCCCCTTGAAGTCGAAGCGCCCCTGTATTTCGCGGTTGGCCTGATCAATCGCGTTGCTGGCTTCGTGCTTGTCGTATTCAGAAACAATATCAAAGGAAGGCATAACGGTCCCCTGGTTGCCGGTTATGCCAAGAGTTTATCAGCATGCGGTTCTTCCTGCGTCCAGTGGTTTGCGCATCTGCCAGCCAGCACAGCCATCTTCGTAATAGTCATCCAGCCAACGTTCCAGGCGAAACCCCATGCGCCGATAAAGCCCCAGCGCAATACGATTATCGGCACGCACCTCCAGCCGCATCTCTTCAGCCCCATGCGCCAGCGCCGTTGCTTCAAGCGCTTCGACCAGCGCCCGCCCCACCCCTCCGCCGCGGGCATCAGGATGAACCCCCAGCGAGTAGAGCCGCGCACGCTGGCTGCGCCGGCGAAACAGCAAGCAGCCATAGCCCAGCAAACACTGTTTCTCTTCGGCGACGAGGGTCCGGGCATGGGCGCGATTCAATAAATGCCATAACTGTCGGCGATTGAAGCGGTCCCCGCTAAAGGCCACCTGCTCCAGATGAAACAGAGCGTCCAGATCCCGTGGCAGGGCCGGACGCAACATCACGGTCATGGCGTTCTCCAGGCAGACTTAAGGGAGCCATATCACAGCTTTTCACTATTGAATTACTCTAAAAAACATCTTTAATCAATAGATTACCTCACCCCCACCCAAAACCGTCTCCGTTAAGAGACAGCCAAACCCTTGATGTGCAAGGCGGCTGATGCCTAGCGCTTCAGGCGTCCCCCAACAGCGACACTCTGACTTGCCCAACACTACGAATCAGGCTGCCGTTTTTCGGGGGAAAATCGCCAAGGCTCTAATAAAACACTGTTTTATAAAAAGTGGTGAAAGTTGGCCTGATTGTTGCGTATCACTTATCGCATGTCACTTGGCTGCGTATCTGATCACGCACCCACGAAACACACTGGCCCCAGTCGCACCATGTCTTATTGACGGAATGGCGATGTCTGGATGACAGGGCTTGAACCGCAAGGAGCAACAACGAGCATGAACATCACTATTTTTGGCTCTGGCTACGTAGGACTCGTAACCGGCACCTGCCTTGCCGATGTCGGCCACCGGGTCATCTGTGTGGATATCGATGAAGAGAAGGTTGCCCGGCTAAACGAGGGAATAATCCCTATCTACGAGCCCGGACTGGAGGAACTGGTCAAGAAGAACAAGGCGGCGGGACGCATCGAGTTCACTACCGACGCCGCCCGCGCCGTCGATTTTGGCCTGCTGCAGTTCATTGCCGTTGGCACACCTTCTGACGAGGATGGCAGTGCCGACCTCAAGCATGTGCTCAAGGTAGCCGAAACCATCGGCCGACATATGCACGACTACAAGATCATCATCGACAAGTCGACCGTTCCCGTTGGCACCGCCAGCAAGGTGCAGCGCACCATTGCCAATGAGCTGGAACAGCGCGGCCTGGCGCTGGAGTTTGACGTCTGCTCCAACCCCGAGTTCCTCAAAGAGGGGGCGGCCATCGAGGACTTTACCCGTGGCTCGCGCATTATCGTCGGTACCGACTCAGAGCGCGTCAAACAGGCCATGCAAGAGTGCTACGGCCCCTATAACCGCCAACGTGACAAACTGATGTTCATGGGCATCCGCAGTGCCGAACTCACCAAGTATGCCGCCAACGCCATGCTGGCCACCAAAATCAGCTTCATCAACGAAGTGGCCAACCTGGCCGAGCGTCTCGGTGCCGATGTCGAAGAGGTACGCCACGGTATCGGCTCCGACCCGCGCATCGGCTACAACTTCATCTATCCGGGTTGTGGCTACGGCGGCTCCTGCTTCCCCAAGGATGTCAAGGCTTTGGCTCACACCGCCGAGGAGATCGGCCACCCCGCCGAGATGATCAAGGCCGTCGAGCGGGTGAATGATCGGCAGAAGAACAAGCTGTTCGAAAAACTGTGCCAGGCCTTTGATGGGCAGCTCCGGGGCAAGACCGTGGCTATTTGGGGTCTCGCCTTCAAACCCAACACCGATGATATGCGCGAAGCCCCCAGCCGTATCTTGATGGAGGCCTTGTGGGACGCCGGCGCACGCGTCCAGGCCTTTGACCCCGAGGCATCGGAGGAGTGTCGGCGCATCTACGGCGAACGTGACGACCTGGTGTTGGCCGAACGGCGTGATGACACCCTGGAAGGCGCCCACGCGCTGGTGATCTGCACCGAGTGGAAGGCGTTTCGCACCATCGATTTTCCCGAGCTGCGCAATAAACTCGTGGAACCGGTGCTGGTGGATGGCCGTAACCTGTTCCATCCCGAGAGCGTGAAGAGTGCCGGCCTGGCCTATTACGGTATCGGTCGGGGTGACTCCGTGCGGCCTGTGCTGGCCTGAGGAGTCCCCCATGTCTGCCAGACAACGAGACTACTCCACCGCCAGCCGGGTCACGGAGCTGACCACCTTCCTATTCGGTGTGGCGCTGCTGATCGTGATTATCAGCCAGTTGCCAGCGGATACATTTTCGCCCAAGTCACAGAGCTTCTTTTTCATCATTGGGGCCATCGCCATTTGGCGCTACTCCTGGTGGGCGGTGCAGGCGGTGCGCTCCACCTGGTACAACCGCGTTGTCTTCCCGCGCCTGCGGGCCGAGGCCGATGCACTGGACACCGACGACAAACCACCGGAGCTATTCGTTCTGTGCACCTCCTATCGCATCGAGCCTCAGGTCAACTACCAGGTCTATGACGCCTTGCTACGTGAGGCACGTGACTACGGCGTTCCGATCACCATTTTCGCTTCGGTGTCGGATCGCACAGATGTGGATGTCATCAATCACGTCATGGATGAGCACGACTGGCCCCGACACGTCGAAGTACGCTACATGTTCCAGAAAGGAGACGGCAAGCGCTCGGCCATGGCCGAAGTATTGCGGGCTGTTTCACGCCGCCTGCCGGCACCGGGATCATTACTGATCTCCATGGATGGGGATATTCGGCTGGAGCCGGGCACCCTCGCACGCTCGCTCTCCTTCTTTCAGACCCAGCCGGACCTTGGCGCCCTGACCACCAACAACCGCGCCGAGGTGACCGGCAATGACGCCACGCGTGAGTGGTACGATCTGCGCTACGCCCAGCGCCACCTGATGATGAGCTCGATGTCGGTTTCCCGTCGCCTACTGGTGCTGACGGGCCGCTATAGCGTTTTCCGTGCCGACCTGGCGACTCAGCCGGACTTCATTGAACTGATCGAGAACGACCATGTCGATCATTGGCGCTTCGGCAACTTCAAGTTCCTCTCGGGCGATGACAAGTCGTCATGGTTCTGGTTGCTGAAGAATGGCTGGCGCATGCTCTATCTCCCCGATGTCTATGTCACCGGGTTTGAAGAGCTGCCTGATCGACGCCGGTTTTTCGCTTCCACTACAGATCTCATGCAACGCTGGTACGGCAACATGCTGCGTACCAGCAACCGAGCCATTGCGCTGGGGCCAAGGCCCATGGGCGCCTTCACCTGGTGGAGCCTGGTGGACCAGCGTCTTTCCATGTGGACGACCCTGGTCGGGCCCACCGTCGTGACGCTGGTGTCACTGTTCATACGGCCTTCGTTCTTCTTCGCTTATCTGCTATGGATTCTGTTTACCCGTGGCATCGCCACCTCGATCCTGGCATGGCAGCGCGGGCGCTTCAGCCTGCTGTGGATCCCGCTGATTTATTACAATCAGGTGTGGGGGGCCATGCTGAAGACCTACGTGAGCTTTCGCTTCAACCGGCAAAAGTGGTCACGTCAAGGTATCTCGGCAGGCGAGCCAAGCGACCCGCAGGCTGCCCGGCGTCAGCGCCGCATGGGCCATCTGTTGCATGGTTTCGCCTATGGCGTATTACTTCTCGCACTGGTTCTTTCCACCGGCGTCATGTCACCACCAGACCGGATCTCGCTGCATATCGCCCGGGACCAGACCTGGGAACGCAATCAGTCACCCGAGCAACTCGACCGCTGGTTAAGCGCCTCTCTGGTCAACAAGAGCCGTGACACTGTACGCCTGCCACCCGGTCATTTCCGTCTCGAAGGCGACCTGATCGAGACACTTCAGCGCCATGCATTCATCCAGGACAAGCGCATTCTGGGCAACCACGGTGCCACCACACTGGCCATTTCTCCCGCCGTGGCGGAGCGGCTGCAAGGACCTGCCGGCGAGCCCGTCGACGGTGCCGTCGAGTGCACCCTGGATGCCAGCTGCCAACTGGCCCTCGGTGAGCTCAACCTGAGCCTTGTCGACGTAAGGCTCAGCATCGAGCCTGCCGCAACGCCTGAACTGGCCACGACGCATCCCTGACGCAAGGAGCGACCTAAAGGATGACCGATCACATTTCTCCCCACGACCCCAAGCGCCACGAACCCACTTTGGGCAGTGATTCCCGGCCGGATCAGACCAACCAGAATACCGGTGCCATGGCCGGCCAGGGCGACCACCTGCGTCACGAACGGCGTGACGAGCGAGGTTATATCCGCGTCGCCCTGCCGTTTCGTGTCGATCTCGACGACTCCCGCCCTGAACTGGTTGGCAATGACGTCTCGCTGGGTGGCTTTTCCGCACGCAGCAGCCATGCCTTCGAGCCTGGAGATCGCATCTCCGCCTCGTTGCGGATCATGGCCGGGGCTACCGAACTGATTGTTCCGTTGCGGGCAATCTGCTTGCGTACCACCGCTGCCGCCAGCGGCGATGGCTACGACCACGGTTTCGAGATTACCGACATCGAACCGCAGCATCGTGAACTGCTGCGCCAGATCATTCGCAGCGCACTCAGCGGGCGGGCGCCCAATGTGGAAGGATTACTGGCCGGGGAGGACCCACAAACGCCGCGCAAGCGCCAGGCGACCCGGCCATTGCCACCGGCACGTCCGCCCAAGCCCAGAGGGCGTTACCTGCTGCTGTTTGCGGCCATCGGGGTTCTGCTGGTCGTCAGTGCAGCGACCGCCTATCGTAACTTCATGCTGATCGAGCCAAGCTTTGCCGCCGTCACCGCGCCACGCATCGATGTCCGCGCACCTGGCCCGGGGCTGCTGGGTGACCACGATCTGACTGCCGGAGATCAAGTCGAACGCGACCAGTTGTTGACCAATGTCATCAACAGCGACCTTGAATAGGACCTGATCCTGGCCGAAGCGGCTCTCGACTACAATAACCGCCTGATCGAGAACCTGCGCGAACACCTGGAGGGAGGGATGCAGGAGGTCAGTCTGGCCAATTCCGCCCAGCCCGCCAGTGGTGACACCATGACTTTCGAGTCGGTCTCACCACAGATTGCCCAGGCCCGTATCGAGCAGTTTGAAACCGTACGCGACTATGAAAACTCGCGCATCGCTGCGCTTGAGGCGCGCATGGCCAGCAATGACATCTACAGCCCCTGCGATTGCCTGGTGGCTTGGGCGCTCTCCAGTGCCGATGGCGTCTACATCAACGAGAGCGAGCGGATCATGACGCTGATCCGCACCGCTGAGGACGAGGTGCTGGTCGAGGCCTTGGTGCATATGGATGACATCCACCGCATCGAGCCCAACCAACAAGCTTACGTGACCCTGGCCAACGCTAACCAGCCCATTCGCGCCCGGGTACGCAACGTGGCACTGGATGTCGAACGCCAGCCACGCGCCGGTTTCCCCGACTGGGTGCGCCAGCAACAGAACGTCGCCAGTGTATTGTTGATTCCCGAGGAGCCACTGCCTGCCGATAACGTCGGTATGCCGGTGGACGTGCGCTTTGCCGAAGCGCCCTTGCTTACTGCCGTTTCGGAGCGCATCTGGCAGGGTGTCAGCTCAATCGCCCAGCTCGGCGGCAATGCCTATCGCAGCATCATGGAGGACGAGGATGAGTTCACCAACGAAAGCTAAGGCAGTCGACACACACTCGGGCATCCGCCCCGCCATAAGCACACTGTCAGCCCTCCTGGCCCTGGTGTTTACCTTTTCCGTCGGCGCCGACGAGACCCGTCGCGCCGTGGTCGGAACCCCCCAGGTGGAAGCCTGTTCGCAGCGCTACACCGCGGCCGAAGCACCGCGCCTGCCACAAGCTTCCGGCAATGGCCTGGCTGCCGTACGCCAGGCCTTCCATACCAGCCGCCACTGGGGTGAAGAGAATCTCGAACTCCTTGGCACCGAGCTGAATGGCCTTGATGAGGCCTCGCTGCGCGTACACTATCCCGCTGGTTCTTCCTCGCCAAGCGACACCTTCGAAGGCGGCGCCGGTTTCTACAGTGACCCTCCCTCCCTGCAGGGCAGTGAGCGCGCCTGCCTGAGTTATATGCTTCGCTTCCCGCCCGATTTCGACTTTGTGCAGGGGGGCAAGCTGCCAGGGCTGTATGGCGGAGAGGCCCCTTCCGGTGGCGAGGAGGTTGATGGCACCCAGGGCTTTTCACAGCGTTTGATGTGGCGCGAAAATGGGCAGGGCGAACTTTACCCCTATGTGGTGGGCTTTGAAGGTGCTTCCATAGGCCGCGGCTTCTGGCATTTTCCGGTGGGCCGCTGGGTCCAGGTAGAGCAAGAAGTCGTGCTCAATGATCCCGGGCAGAAGAATGGTGTCGTCCGGATCTGGATTGATGGCCAGCCGGTACTGGAACAACAGAAGGTAGTTTTCCGCACGACCCCCGACATCACCATTGACGGATTGATGTTCTCCACTTTCTTCGGCGGGACCGGAGAAGGCTGGCGCACACCACGCGACCAATATGTCGATTTCGCCGCCTTCCGCTTCTTTACCTCCCGTCCGTGAAGCCCCTCAAGCTTTCGAGCGCCAATGGAGTGACGCCGAATATGGTTTCCAGTGTGAAAACCCGAATGAAAAAAAGTTGTCGGCGCATGTGCCGCTTGCTGCCCGTTGCGCTGCTGGCAACCACAAGTCTCAGCAGCATAGGGGCTGACACCCTCAGCCGGGAAGAGCGCATGGAGCTTGATCTCTCGGCGTACCGGGTCACTGACACGGATGCCGGCTACTTCGATGTGGAAGCGCGCATGGCACTGCTACGGGATACCGATAACCCCCTGCTGCGAAACCTGCAAGACCAACTCGCTCTGGGTCCCAGCTGTCAGCAGAAACTCAACTACACGCCGGTGACCACACGCGGCGGTATCCCCGGTTTCTACCCCAATCCCGAAGAATGGGAACTGGCCACCGAGCCGCTGTTCGCCTTCGAGGACAGCGTGTCGAATCTGGCCAGCGCCTTCGTGGCCAGTGGCGATACCTTCTATGCCGACTGCCTGGTGAAGTATCTGCACCAGTGGGCCGACGCCAAGGCGCTCACCACCTTTGTTTATGACCCCAACGAGCCCCAGGCATGGTTCGCTTCCGAGTCCATGCTGTTCGCCGCCGCCATGGCTTACTCCATCGCCCGCCCTTACGTAGAGGGCATGAGCGAAGAGCGTGCTGAGGTAGAGCGCTGGCTGCACGGCCTCGCCCTGCAGCATTCGGCAATGCCGGGGCAGCCGGAGGAAAGCTGCTGCAATAACCATTTCTATCGGCGCGCACTCTACGCCAGCATGGTCGGCGTGCTGGTAGAAGACGACGAGTTATTTCGCTTCGGTGTCAGTGCCATCTATTCCGCGCTACATGACATGACCGAAGAGGGTGCGCTACCACTGGAAATAGGTCGTGGACGGCGTGCCACCCACTATCAGAACTACGCGCTCAATTACCTGATCACCAACATGCAGATCATTCAGCGTCAGGGTTATGACATCTTCGACCTGGAGTATGAGGGCAGCAATATCCATCAAGCGGTCGACTTCCTGTTCCAGATTCTCGACCACCCTGAGCAACTTGCTGACTTCGCGCCACTGGAGCAGTACACCGGCTTCCTGCGTGACCCCCAATACTTTACCTGGATGGATATTTACCTTGCGCACTTCGAGCATCCGCGAATGGAACGCTTCGTGGCGCAAGTGCGCCCCACTTACAACCGCAGTGCGGGTGGCAACCTCACGTTCTACTTCATGGATCCCAACGCCCAGCAGCACATCCACCTGGACGAGGAGCAGCGCCAGACAGAGGCCTTCCGGGGTCTTGGAGAGTGAGCACAACGTAACGCCATCAATGCACACCACGGAGGGAGCAAATGAAACGGACAACCCAGGCGATGCCATCTATCCAACCGTTGCGATTGTCAGCAGCGCTAGTTCTCGCGGCATGGCTAAGCGGCTGCGCCGTCCAGCAAGAGTCGGTTGATCGCAGCCATGCGCCACCGATTCCCGAGCAACATCAAGCCTGGTTCAGCGGTGAACATGAGGTACCGATGGACCGGATCGATTGGAGCCGGGTCAACAGGGCACAAGAATTTATCGAAGAGAGTCGCTACGACGAAGCGATCGAGTACTTGCAACCCTTGATGGCCCGTGACCTTCCCCCCGCTTATTACCAAATGGCCCGGATGTATGATCAAGGCATCGGTATCGAGGAAAACCCTGCCGAAGCAGCACGCCTCTACGGCCTGGCCATCGAGCGGCCCTCCTCCATGCGGGGTCACGCCTCACTCAATCTCGCTCAACTCTATCTGCAGGGCCGTGGCGTCGAGCGTAACGATGTGCTTGCCTACCACCTGCTGTGGCAAGCCAAAGAGGCTGAGCTTGAGCGCACCGCCGAGGTGCTGCTTGCCGACCTGCTCGTCACTGGTGGTGAGAATGTCGAAGCCGATCCCGCGCTGGCACACCAGCTCTATCGAGAGGCCGCCGGCCACGGTCAGGCCGGGGCCTACCGCGCCCTGGCTGAAGGCCATTCGCCGGGCGGCTGGTGGAAGGAGGATCCGGCCCAGGCAATGGACTACGCCCAGCGCTATGCTGAACTGCTACAGGCCGATGCCGAACGCGGTGAGGTCAACGCCATGCTTCAGCTCGCTTCGCTGCACTCTGCCGATGGCCTGCTGGGTGACCAGCCCAATCAACGCATGCACTGGCTACAGCAGGCCGCGCAAACCGGCGACCTTGATGCCCTGGCCCGGGCCGGACGCGAGCTGGTCCAGACAGGTGACTACCAACAGGGTGTCAGCATGCTGGAGAACGCCGCCGAACAGGGGCACAGCGACGCCATGGCCTACCTCGGCCAGGCACTGCTGGAACCTGAAAGCGGCCGGCCCGATACGGCAGCCGCCGAGCACTGGCTGAACCAGGCCATCGACGCCGGTTCGGTCGATGCCAAGGTTATTCTTGGACGCGCCCTGGTCGAAGACCAGGGGCAGCTCAATGACCTGCGTCGCGGCATGGACCTGTTGGAGCGGGCAGCAGCACATGACCACCCACTGGCACTGGCTCAACTCGGGGCGCTCTATCTGGATGACGACCGGGTGGCCGCACAGCCCGGCGTTGCCGTCGAATATCTGGAACGCGGCCACGCCCTCGGCCACCCCTGGGCCACCCAACAACTCGGCGTCGCCTATCTGGAGGGACGTGGAACTCCCCGCAATCCCGAACGCGCCGAGGCACTGTTGACCGAAGCCATCAGCCAGGGCCAGAGTGGCGCGATGCGAATTCTGGGCCAGGCCTACCTGCAAGGGAATCTGCTACCTGCCAACCACAGCCAGGGTATCGAGCTTCTGCAGCAGGCCAGTCAGGCAGGCGACCCCACCGCCATGGTGCAGCTCGGCGAGGCATATCTTGAAGGTCCGCTCGACAATCCCGCCGAAGGTGTGCGTCTGTTGACCCAGGCCGCCCATCAGGGAGAAGCCTATGCCATGGTGGTGCTGGGGCGTGCCTATCGCCATGGTAACGGCGTGGAGCGCGACCTGGACGAAGCCAACCGCTGGTTGACCCAGGCGCAGCAGGCCGGCCACGCCTCCGCCGATGACGCCATGACCCACCTGCAGCGGGACATGGGTGCCGCAGGCGATATCGAAGCCCTGCGGGCTGCCGCAGAGAGCGGCCACCCGGGTGCCATGGCCGACCTCGGCCGTGCCTATCTGGATGGGCAGGGTGTACAGCGCGACCTGGCCCAGGCCGAACAGTGGCTGCAGCGCGCACACCAGGAAAACCATGCCGGTGCGGCGGCTGGTCTGGGTCGGCTCTATCTCGAACGTGGCGACGACACCAACGGTATCGCGCTATTGGAAGCCGCCGTGGCCCGTGGCCATGCCGGCGCACGTAGCGACCTCGGTGAAGCCTACCTCACCGGCAACCACGTCGAGCAAGACATTGAGCGTGGCCTTGAACTGCTGACAGCCGCGGCCGAGGCGGGGATACCCAGCGCCGCCTTTCTGCTGGCAGAAACCTACCAGTACGGCAATGGCGTAAGCATGGATGCCGAACTGGCCGAACGCTGGTATCGCCAGGCCAGTGATTCCGGCGCCATCTATGCGCGTGCCGGACTCGGTGTGGCTTTGATGCGCGGCGATGGCGCTATCGATCAGGATGTCGAGGAAGGTTACCGCTTGTTGCGGGAAACTGCCGAGCAGGGCCATCCAGGCGCTCAGGCCACGTTTGGCCGTGAGTACTTGCGTGGCGAAAATATCGAGGCGGATCCGGAGCTCGGCGCCAACTATCTCTACGAAGCGGCCAGCCAGGGACATTCGACCGCCCGCCTCGCTTTGGCCCAGGCCTACCTGACCTCCCGCGGATTGGAGAACGCCAACCAGGAGCAGGCTCTGCTATGGCTGGACGAAGTGTTCGCCAGTGAAGGCCAGTT
>DXFC01000200.1 GCA_019114645.1 Candidatus Halomonas stercoripullorum | reverse complement strand
TGGGCTGCTCTCGCGTATCGATCTGGTGGTGACGTGCACCGGCAACGTTGAGGCATGCGATGCTGCCATGCTCGAAGCGCTGAAGCCTGGCGCGGTGGTGTGTAATATCGGTCACTTCGACAACGAGATCGATACTACCTACATGCGCCAGCACTGGCACTGGGAGGAGGTCAAGCCACAGGTCCACAAGGTCTATCGCGACAGCAAGCCCGGTAACTTCGACCCTGCCAGCAGAGACTATCTGCTGCTGCTCTCCGAGGGTCGCCTGGTCAACCTGGGCAATGCGACCGGACATCCCTCGCGGGTCATGGATGGCTCCTTTGCCAATCAGGTCCTGGCACAAATCCACCTCTATCAGCAACGTTTTGCAGATTTGCCGCCGGCAGACAAGATGGGCGGCTTGGCGGTCACCGTGCTGCCGCGTCACCTCGATGAAGAAGTGGCCCGCTATATGGTCGAAGGGTTTGGTGGGGTGCTGACGCGAATGACGGAACAGCAGGTTGAATACACTGGCGTGCCGGCAGATGGGCCCTATAAACCGGATGCTTATCGTTACTGAATGTCGACAAGCCATCACAAAGACGCCGCTAGGGGCGGCGTCGATGTTTCTGGTTAGCGTCTCGCTTGTGAATCCAATGCGTTGTCGCCTAGCTTTCAGCTTGCCCGAAAACGTATCACCGTTGTGCTGAGGAGGGTATGGTCATGGCCAATGGCTCAATATGAGTCAGGTTAGACCGGCAAGCTGCATGAGCAGGGGCAGATAGAGTGGAATGAGCAGCGGGGCGACCAAGGTGGTGGCAAGTACGGCCAGCGCCCCTTTTTCCGGCTTGATGCCGACCTCCATGGCTACCACCACCACATTGGCCGCCATTGGCACGACGCCGAGGAGCAGCAGAGCCATGGCGAGTTCGGCAGAAAGTGGCGTGAAAGCTTGGAGCAGCAGTACGACAGCCAGCATGAGCAAAGGCCATAGCAGGTAGCGTATTGCCACGCAGCCGGCCATGAAACGCAGGTCAATCTCGCGGATAGCAACGCGGCCCAGGGTCATGCCGATAATCATCATTCCCAGCAGTGTATAGGTAGCGGGAAATACGGCCAGGCTGTCCAGAATGGCCATAGGCAGCGTAATGCCGAGTCCGCTCACGGCAAGAGCTGCGAAAAAGGCATAGATCAGGGGCAGCCGCGCAATTTTGGAAAGGCTTTCACTCACCGAGAATTTACCTCGGGCGCTTAGGTAGAAGCCGATACTGAATTCATACAGGGTGATACCCAGGACACAAAAGAGATAGAGCGTTACCCCCTCGGGAGGCAGCAGGAGCATGGCAATGGGCAAGCCAAAATAGCCGGTGTTGCCTGTGCCTGAGGAGAATGCCAGCACGGCACTCTCCTGAGGTGATAAAAAGCGTTTTGCCACCGGGTTCACTACAGTGGCAATCGTACTGGCCAATAAAAAGAAAGCTAACGTCAACAGCAAGTACTGTGGGGTAGGTCCGCCCAAGATCAGACCACGAAAGAAAGTGACCGGAGCGACAATATAGATCAGCAGGGTGGCGATGGGACGCGGGTCGACCGATAGCCGGCGTGCAGCCAGCCAGCCGAGGCCGACAAAGGCCAGCAATGTCCAGAGAGGACCCAGCAGCGCGCCTGGATCGATCAGCATGTGCCACTCCTATACCGAAAGTGGCTATCATGCCTTTCGGCGCAGCGGCTGTCAGCTGCTCGCTGCGAGCTTTACCCTTTGCGTCGGCTAGATCGGGCCTGGTCGGCCTTGTCGTTAATATTCTGCTTTTGAGAGGATTTTTCGCGTACGATCTGGGCACCCCTTATGGGTGTCATGTCGCGGCTCATATCGACCCCGGGTTTCTTGCCGCTGTGTTTTTGGTCATCGATATTGGCATCGGGGCGATATATCTGTTCTTCCCGGTCTGTGTGGGTGTCCTTGGAGGCGTTGCGATGCTGATGTGAGTCATTCATGTCCGCACTTCCTTGAATCAATTCAGGTACAGCGAGTGCTGGTGTCGCCATTACAGGATCCGCGAGCGTGGTATTACCCCTTGCCTTCGTCACCCATGGTGAAAGCGGGGGGGTCGCTCGCCGGGAAGCTTTCTTCGCTGGCTTCGTCCAGTTCACGTTCTTCCTGCTGTGTCTCCGCCTCGCTGGAGGAGTGCTGGGTATAACCCGGCTCCAGTATCCAGCGCTGGTTCTGCTGGGTGAGCATCTGCCTTGGCACCCAGAAGCGGCTGCCCGTTTCAGTGATGATGCCAACTTTGTCGGCGCTACCTGTGTCGGCCACCTTGCCGACTTGGTTGCCATCATCGTCAAACACAGCGGTACCGGTGATGAGATCCTGAGTCATGGCCAATTCTCCTCGATGGCTCTAACCGACGCTCCATTTCCCTGGGGGACATGCTTGTCACTCGACTTCAGCTTCGTGCTCGCCAGGCTTCCGGTCAATGAGGCAGCGGCGTCTTTTTGTGTTTGTAAGTTACGTTCGTAACACGTTGAGATTAAGCTATGCAGTAACTCTCTCTTCATGTTCATAACATGAAGAAATCTCATGCAGAGGGCGGAAACTTTTCATTGGTCAGTTGGCAAGCGAAACGGGAGAATCGGGTCATTCCAGTCGCATACTGCCGCGCAGTAGCAGGTACCGTTCGAGCCGGTGCCAACACCAAGTGAAACAGGGTGACTCAAGTATCGAAATAAGGGGGGAGGTCATGGTCGCATCACATCCGCTGGGTATCAGCTTTGAGTTTTTCCCACCCAACACCGAGGTGGGGCGCGAGAAGCTGACGGGAGTACGTGACGCTTTGCTCGAGCGCAACCCGCGTTTCTTCTCCGTGACCTATGGTGCTGGCGGTTCGACCCAAGGGCGTACGTTGAGCACGGTCAACCAGATACGTGAGGCAGGAATTACAACGGCGCCGCACCTCTCCTGCATCGGTAGTGATAAGGATGAGCTGCGAGATCTGCTGGCCCAGTATCGCGAGCAGGGCATTGATAGCCTCGTGGCGCTACGCGGCGACCAGCCTTCGGGCATGGGCGGTGTTGGTGAGCTGCGCTATGCCAATGAGCTGGTGGAGTTCATTCGCACTGAGACCGGTAACCATTTCGAGATCGCCGTGGCGGCCTATCCCGAGACGCACCCCCAGGCGCCGAACTTTGAGCAAGACCTGGAGAATTTCGTACGCAAGGTGAAAGCGGGAGCGAATCTCGCCATTACACAGTATTTCTTCAACGCTGATGCGTACTTCTATTTTGTCGAACGAGTGCGGGCGCTGGGTGTCGAAGTGCCGATTGTGCCAGGTATTATGCCGATTACCAATTACACCAAGTTGGCACGTTTCTCCGATGCTTGTGGTGCCGAGATTCCACGCTGGATTCGCAAGCAGCTCGAAGCCTATGGTGATGACAATCAGGCCATTGCGGATTACGGCACCGAAGTCATCTCGCATCTGTGCCGGCAACTGCTTGATGGTGGGGCGCCCGGATTGCACTTTTATACCCTCAACCAGGCGACTCCGTGTCTGCGAATTCTCGACAACCTCGACTGAAGTCGCCGTGGTAATAACTGTGATCTGCGTCTAGCCTGTTTTTGCATGTCCAGGGAATCAGGAACAGGAGGATGCTAGATGCGCCATGCTAAATTGACAGGAATTGCTGCAGCTTCGTTGTTGCTCGCTGCCGTCGCCCAGGCCCAGGAGAGCCATGAAGTCGAGATGAACTTGGTAAGTGCCGATGGAGTCGAGGAGTCCATCGGCACTATCACTCTCGAAGAGACGGATCACGGCCTCTTGCTTACTCCCGAGCTGAGCGATTTATCGGCGGGTGTATACGGCTTTCATATGCATGCGAATCCGAGCTGTGAGCCGGGCGAAAACGACAACGGTGAAGTAGTCGGTGCCGGTGAAGCAGGGGGGCATTACGATCCAGAGGATACGGGGACGCACCAGGGGCCTTATGGTGATGGCCACCTGGGCGACTTGCCGGTGCTGATCGTGAATGAGTCGGGTGAAGCGACCTTGCCGGTACTGGCGCCAAGGCTGAGCCTGGATGATGTTCAGGGGCGCAGTCTGATGATCCATGAGGGTGGCGACACCTATGCCGACGAACCCGAGCTGGGTGGTGGCGGTGGCCGTATGGCCTGTGGTGTCATCGATTCGTAACTTGCTTTGCAAGGCACAGGGCCTCGCCGTATGGCGAGGCCCTGTGCCTTGTGGCAACACGGAATGTTAGCCAGTGGTGGCCGGCTTTGCACCGCCACCGTGCATGCCACGCTGCAGCATGTAGAGCGCAACCATGATGATCAAGCCAGCGATATCGGTATAGAGCCCGCCGTAGATCAGAAACAGCGCACCCAACGTAAGGCCAATTCGCATCAACAACTTGGCTGGACCAAAGAACCAGGCCTGCACCGCAGCCGACAGCATGAAGATGCCGATCGAGGCGGTGACCGCCACACGCAGAATCTGCCAGCCACTACCCTCCATCAGCAGTGCCGGGCTGTAGAAGAACATGAACGGCACGATGAAAGCGGCTAGGCCGATCTTGAACGAGGCGACCGAAGTTCCCATGGCGTTGTCACCGGAAATGCCTGCCGCCGCATAGGAAGCCAGCGCTACTGGTGGTGTAATCGCAGACATCACCGCGAAGTAGAACACGAAGAAGTGTGCTACTAGCGGCTGAATGCCGATATTGATCAGTCCTGGAGCCACTACCGATGCCGCGACCGCGTAAGCGGCAGTGGTGGGCATGCCCATGCCCAATAGAATGCTGATACACATGGCGAAGAATAGCGCCAGCAACTGGCTAAAGCCGGCCAGACCGAGCAGCAGCGAGGAGAAGCGAGCGCCAACCCCCGTGAGAGCGATGACACCCACGATAATCCCCGCGCAAGCACATACCGCGATGATCTGGATCGCCATGTTGCTGGCCAGCTGCAGAGCACGGAGAATGGCAACCGGGCCCATCTTGTTGGGCGAAATCCAGCTCACTACAGCGGCAGCCGCGGTAGCCAGAGTACCGGCACGAATTACTGAGTAACCCATGAACAGGGCACCGATAAGAATGATGATCGGAGCGAAGAGATAGGCGTGTTTCGCCAGGCGGCGGAACTGCGGAATCTCTTCCTTGCTCATCCCCCGCATGCCTTTCTTGGCTGCTTCCATATCCACCATAAAATAGACGGAGAGGAAATAGAGTGCCGCCGGAATCAGGGCTGCCGCTGCGATCTCACGGTAGGGTATGCCGGTGATCTCGGCCATGATGAAGGCGCCTGCGCCCATGATTGGTGGCATGATCTGGCCGCCCGACGAGGCGGCAGCCTCGATGGCGCCGGCGCTGCGGCTGGAGTAGCCCACTTTCTTCATCAGGGGGATGGTCAACGAGCCGGTCGAGACGACGTTGCCGGCGCTGGTACCGTTGATCATGCCCATCAGGCCAGAAGCGAATATAGCGACTTTAGCCGGTCCTCCACGGGCACGGCCGGCGGCGGCGAAGGCAAAGTTGATAAAATAATCGCCCACCTTAGAGGCTTGGAGAAAGGCGGCGAAAATAATGAAGAGAATAATGTAGGTCGAAGAAACGGCGGTGGTTTGACCCAATACGCCGATATCGGTATAGACCTGGCTGAAGAAGCGCGTCATCGACAGCCCCGGATACCCGAGGAAACCGGGGAGCAGTGGACCGGCAAAAACGTAAACCAGGAATAGCGCCGTGATGATCACCAGTGCATTACCGGTGAGGCGGCGGGTCAGTTCAAGAATCAACAAGCAGCCGGCAATCGCAGCGTAGGAGATGCCGACGGGAGCGAAGGCGGTACCGGTCGACATCCGCAAGGGACTGTTATACATCACCAGCAAATAACCGGCGCTGGCTACAGCACATACCATCAGGACCAGATCGGGCAGCGAGAGCTTCTCGCGCACTTGCCGATAGCTCCATGACAGCAGAATGGCTGCTGCAGTAGCGAAGATCAGCGGATAACCGAAGTGCCAGGTTTCGATTTGTGCATCGATACGCATGGCACCACCTTCCATGGTGCGCCACATTTGATAAACCTGCAGCAGCGCATAAGCTGCTGGTATCAATAAGAGGGCTGCCAGCGCGCTCAGCCATTTGGGGGCTACGGCAGTTGTCTCGTTGGCAAATCGCGCCCCAGTGAAAAGGCCGAAGCCCAAGACTAAAGCGCCGCTGATGTGGAGAATACGATAAGACCAGGTCTCCAGCGGGATGGCATTAAGTACCACCAAGTGGAAAAGCGAATAGACCACCGCCATAGCGGCGAACAGGGCCCACTGCCAGCCAGTGAAGAGGCGACGATTGGATTCGATGATTTCTTCATCGACACCCTCCGCCAAAATTTCGGCGGCGTCCTTCTTCTCCAGCGGCGTTTCGTCCTGAGCGGCCAGTGGGCGGTTGTCAGAAGTGTTGCTCATGGGAGGTGTTACTCTCGAATATCGGGGCCAATTGGAGTCGCTTGACACAAACGTAAGCCATAGCTAGTAAACAAGGGCCGGCCTGCCTCGACAGGACCGGCCCCGGATAACGCTGGATAGCTATGATTAGCGAATCATGTCTTCGGCGATTTCATAACCGTTCTCGTTGAACCAGCGAGCTGCCCCCGGGTGGAACGGCATGACGGTGTTATGCACCACATTCTCGGGGATGGAGGTCTCCGCGCTGCGGTGGATACCCACCATCTTGTCGTTGTTTTCCATGGTAATCCGGGTAACTTCATAGACGAAGTCTTCCGGCAGGTCGCAACGAGCAATGGCGAAGTTCCACATGGAAACGGCACGGGCATCTTCTGTCAGCGTTTCGTAAGTGCTGGCTGGAATCATGAACTCAGAGACGGGGAACTCAGCGATGACCTGGTCCCTCTCTTCCTCGGTGAACTCAATGATGTTGACGTTGGTTTCCACTTCCAGCTGGCTCACAGCCGGGATCGGAATGCCGGCAGCGAAGGCGATCACGTCCAACAGGCCGTCCTGAAGCTGGCCGCCCAGGTCGGACCAGCCACCGTTGCGGCGCTCAAAGTTGACGCCCAGAGTTTCGAGGATATCGGGGAAGTAGGAGTCTGAGGTGGAGCCGGCAGGGCCGAAGCCGATCCGTGCGCCATCGGGAATTTCCGAGATGCTAGTGATGCCGGAGCTTGCCAAGGTGGTGACGGAGAAAGGCGTCTCGTACATCGGGAACATGGCGCAGGCGTTATCCATGACCATGCCCGGTGCAAGCGGGCTTTCACCGTTCATGGCGTCCGCTGCGGGGCCCATGGTGGTCATGCCGAAAGCCAGATCGCCACTGTGCACCAGCGCCAGGTTCTGCACCGGACCACCTGTGACTTCACCGCCGCCGGAGATATCACCCAACTCATCGGCGATCAGGTTGGCCCAACCGGAGCCGTAAATAAAGAAGGTGCCGCCCTGGCTGGCGGTACCCATGGTGAAGCTTGACGGCCATCCTTCGCGATCGGCGTGAGCGGCGGAAGCGGCGATCAGCAGGGCGCCGGCAAGGGTGCCGGTGAGCGCTTTGGTGGTGACGTTACGCATTGCGTACTCCAATGACAGTTATAGTTTATGGTGCCTTCAATAAAAGCTTGGCCAGAGCATAGTAGCACTGAAACGCGGCACATTGAGTGACTCATCTTACTACAGCAAATATCGTGCCTGTTAATATAAGACTCTAAAAATCAATCGGATGCAGCTATGGGTGAGACAAAGGTCGTAGATTGGTGCGGCAGGTCTTGTCCGAACTTACGCACGGCTCTTGGCCGGAGTGTGCGGAAAGCCGCACATTGTTGAGGAGAAGGTTGAAGGGGAAGCCAGGCAGGGCTGACAACGATCGCCCTGCCCGAGAGGCTATTTGGGGTCGAGGATTCTTACCGTCTGGATGGTGTTTTGCTCTTCACGCTCGCGGTTGACTCGGGTTTCAAGCTCGCTGGCAGTTTCTTCTTCGATTGGGGACTGCTCAAAGAAGTCACAACTGACGCAGTCGCGATAGCGCACTCCATTCTGTTCCCAGGCACGGATGCGGTCTAGCGCAGCACAGCGGGGGCAGACGGCGCCGGCAATGAAGCGTTTCTGAGTGGCCATGATGTCTCCAGTGACGGCCACCGGGCGCATCCCGGCGGCGGCATGATTGCGATAGTGTGCTGTCAATCTCAGGCAGCACGAATGCCATTATGGCGCAGCAGCGGCTCGACGCTGGGTTCCCGCCCACGGAAGGCGCGAAACAGTTCTGCAGCATCGCGGGCACCACCCTGTTCAAGAATTTCGCTACGGAAGCGGCTGCCTGTTTCGGGGTCGAAAATGCCGGCTTCTTCAAAAGCACTCCAGGTATCGGCAGAAAGCACTTCGGCCCATTTGTAACTGTAATAACCGGCCGCATAGCCGCCGGCAAAAATATGGCTAAAACCATTCTGGAAGCGATTGAAGTCAACCTTCGGCACCACCGAAACCGCTTCGCGGACCTCGTCGAGCAGCCACTGGACGTCAGTCGCCGTGGGTGTGCTGAACTCATGATGCAGGCGCAGATCGAACAGCGAGAACTCTAGCTGGCGCACCAGGGCCATGGCTGACTGGAAGTTCTTGGCCGCCTGCAGGCGTTCAAGCAGTTCGGTGGGCAGTGGCTCGCCGCTATCGACATGACCGGCGATCAAGTCGAGCCCTTCGCGCTCCCAGCAGTAGTTCTCCATGAACTGGCTGGGCAATTCCACCGCATCCCAGGCGACACCATTGATGCCAGAGACATCCGCCACGGTCTGGCGGGTCAGCATATGGTGCAGGCCATGACCGAATTCGTGGAATAGGGTGATAACTTCATCATGGGTCAACAGTGCCGGGCGGTCGCCAACCGGGCGGGTGAAGTTGCAGGTGAGATAAGCCACAGGCAGCTGTAACTTGCCATCCTCGCGTTGGCGGCGGACGCGACACTCATCCATCCAGGCGCCGCCACGCTTGCCTTCGCGAGCGTAGAGGTCGAGATAGAAACCGGCAATCGGTTCGCCATGCTCAAGGATGCGGAAGTAACGTACCTCGGGGTGATAGCGGGGCGCCTGGTTATCTTCCTCAAAAGTGACGCCGCACAAGCGCTCCACTACCAGGAACAGACCCTCGACCGCCTGCGGTGCAGGAAAATAGGCGCGCAGTTGCTCTTGGGAAATGGCATGGCGGGCTTCGCGCAGCTTCTCGCTGGCATAGCCGATGTCCCAGGGGGCTAGCTCGGCCAGGCCCAACTCCTCGCGAGCATAAGATTCAAGCTCGGCGAATTCTTCACGGGCCTGGGGTACGGCACGCCGTGCCAGGTCCTCAAGAAAGTCGCGTACTTGTTGGGGAGATTCAGCCATTTTGGTGGTGAGCGACAGCTCGGCATAATTGGCGAAGCCGAGCAGTTCGCTCAGTTCGTGACGCAGACGCAGCGTTTCCTCGATGACCGGTGCGTTGTCGTACTCACCGGCGTTAGGGCCCTGGTCCGAAGCGCGTGTTACAAACGCGGTGTAAACTTCACGGCGCAGCTCGCGGTCATCGGCGAAACTCAGTACCGGATAGAAACTGGGGAAGTCAAGGGTAATGCGATAGCCCTTGACGCCCTTGGCTTCGGCATTGGCAGCAAGCGTAGCCAGCGCGCTTTCGGGCAGGCCTGCTAATCGTGCAGCATCATTAATATCCTTGTGCCAGGCTTGGGTAGCGTCGAGCAGTTGGTTGGAAAAGGTGTTTGAGAGCTCGGACAGACGTGCCTTGATCTCGCCGTAGCGGCGCTTCTGCTCGGCGGGAAGCGCGACGCCGGCAAGACGAAAGTCACGCAGGGCGTTATCAACACTGCGGCGCTGGGCTTCGTCGAGCTCGACCCAGGCCGGCCCCTGCTTGAGCGCCTGCCAGGCACGGAACATGCCTTCATGCTGGCCTAGCCAGGTGCTGTAGTCCGAGAGCTTGCCCAGGCACGCTTGATAGGCTTCGCGCAGTGCGGGTGAGTTCATGGTGCCGTTGAGGTGTGAAATCGGCGACCAGGCCTGGGCGAGACGGTCATTCAGTGCTTCCAGAGGGGCGGCAAGGCTCTGCCAGCTAGGCGCCTCTTGTTCAGCGTGTGCCACCAGGGCATCGATGGCGCTGCGATTATCGGCAAGCAGCTTTTCAATGGCCGGGACCACGTGCTCGGGCCGGATCTCATCGAAGGGAGGGAGTTCATGGCTGGCGAGCAGCGGGTTGTGAGACATGTGCACCTCAGGCAGTGGGCGGAGCTTTGCGTGTAAAGCATTCGGGTTAAAAAGCATTCGGGTTAAAAAGCACCGCGCAACGCAGTGATTCACTCGCGCAGGTGTTCCGGCAATGGCTCTTAGATGTGGTCTTGCGCCACGGGTTTCAATGGCGGCAAGAGTTGGTCGCAACGAGCCGGCCCTGTTAGGCTTGCGCCTCTACGAAAGTCGAGGCTAATGGCATGAATGCAACTC
>DXFC01000199.1 GCA_019114645.1 Candidatus Halomonas stercoripullorum | reverse complement strand
TGCGCCCCGAAGTAATACGCAATGCAGCCTGCTGGTCACTATTGGCGGACATCTATGGGTTCACTATGGGAAAAAACTTTTCCTAAAGCGTACCACACTCGCCACTTCAATCCTCGTAGGGCAAATCGAGTAACGCCTTGACGTGTGCTTCAGTACTGCGTGCCAGTGACTTGAGGTTATAGCCCCCTTCCAGCACCGAGACCAGACGGTTGTCGGCATATAGTGCGGCAATATCCAGCGCCAGGCGAGTGACCCAGTAGAAGTCTTCATCCTCCAGGCACAAATCAGCAATGGGATCCTCGCGATGCGCATCGAAACCCGCAGACACCAGCACCAGATCGGGCTTGAAGCCATGCAGGGCGGGCAACCAGTCGTCTTCGATGGCCTGGCGGAATGTCGTACTGTCGGTACCGGCTTCCAGCGGGGTATTGACAACATTCTGCCATTCGCTACGCAAATAGCGCCACGGATAGAAGGGGAACTGGAAACTGGTGCAGATCAGGACATCCGGATCATTCTTGAAAATATCGATGGTGCCGTTGCACTGATGTACGTCGAAATCGAGTATTGCGATGCGCCGGGCACCATAACGCTCCCGGGCATGAGCGGCACCTACCGCCACGTTGTTATAGAAGCAAAATCCCATGGCATCGGTGCCTTCGGCATGATGGCCTGGGGGGCGTACGGCACAAAAGACGTTATCCGCCTGGCCACGATAGACTTGGTCCACCCCGCGTATGACCGCTCCCGCCGCTACCCTGGCGGCATCCAGGCTGGCAGGATTCATCAAGGTATCACTATCCAGCGTCACAATACCCGATTCAGGCACGCACTTATCCAGTGCGCGCAGGTGCCGCAAGGGGTGAACGCGGGCAAGCTCTTCTTCAGATGCCGGGCGCGCCTCTGACTGCATGGTTTGCTGAAGCAGGCCACCTAGCGCCAGGCGGGCACGAATCGCTTCCAGCCGCTGAGGGCTTTCGGGATGCTCCGGGCCCATATGGTGGAGATCGCAATGCGGATGCGAAATAAACGACGTAATCATATGAACTCCAGAATGACTGGCATCACCATAATGCGGCCCAGCCCTTGCATAACAGTGTCAATAAGTCGTACACAGATAGACACATCCTCGGCGCTGGAGATTACGTTTTGAGCACCCGGTTCCTGCACCACTTCTTCGAGCCCCGCACTATTGCCGTGATTGGCGCCTCGGAAAAGCGTCATTCCATTGGCGGCATCGTGATACGCAACCTGCAGCAGGCGGGCTTTCCTGGGAAGGTATGGGCGGTCAATCGTAAAGGGTACGCCACGGTATTCGATCAACCCTGTGTGTCACGCATCAAAGAGTTGCCTGAGACTCCCGACCTCGCGGTGGTATGTACCCCGGTGGAGACATTGCCCAAAGTGATCTCGCGCCTGGGGCGTATTGGCGTCAGGGCGGCCCTGGTGCTCTCCAGCGGTGCGCAGCTTGATCAAAGCGTGGACGACAAGGGCTCGATTCGTGAGCGGATGCTGTCGGCGGCACGTGAATCGGGAGTGCGTGTACTGGGTCCGGAGTGCATGGGTCTCATTGTACCCGGCAAACGCATCAATGCGTCTTACTCCAGCCAGCCGGTGAAGGCGGGTAAAGTCGCCTACCTGGGGCAGTCGGGCATGCTGGGTAACGCCATGATCGACTGGGCGGCGGGTCGCGGCATCGGCTTTTCCCATCTTGTGACGCTGGGTGACAGCGTCGACGTGATGCTGCCCGACCTGATCGATTACATCAATCAGTACGCCTCGACCCAGGCCATCTTGCTTCACCTGGAGCGCATTCATGATGCCCAGCATTTCATGACAGCGCTGCGTGACGCTTCACGCAATCGCCTGGTCCTGGCCATCAAGAGCGGTAGAACGCACGAATCAGACCTTACCAATATGCCGCCTACCCCCGGCATCACCAACCGCGACATCGTATTTGATGCCGCGTTTTCGCGTGCCGGGGTAGTACGTGTCAACGATTCCGATGAATTGTCCGATGCGCTGATGACACTGTCGCGCATGCGGCCCCTGAAAGGAGATCGCCTGGCCATTGTCTCCAACGGCCTGGGGCCGGCCCTGCTGGCCGTTGACAAGCTGGTGAGCGCAGGCGGCAAAATGGCCAGGTTTTCCAAAGAGACCCATGACGCCCTGCAGGCGGGTGGCCTCGATCTCACCGTACCCGGTGACAACCCCGTGGATTTGGGTGGCGATGCCACACCGGAGCGCTTCGTCGAGGCACTGGAGTTGGTGGCCTCCGACCCAGGAGTCGATGCCGTCCTGGTGGTGCATGCACCGACCAGCCTGGCACCTTCCAAGGTGACCGCCCAGGCCCTCATCGCCAACCGCAAACGCTTCAAGCGCAACTTGCTTACCAGCTGGATGGGGCTGGAGGAGGCGCTCTATGCCCGGCATGAATCCAGCCTGGCAGGGATTCCTTCTTATGTCTCGCCGGAGAAAGCGGTCAAGGCGTTCATGCACATGGTCGACTATCAGCGCGTACAGGCCTTGCTGCAGGAAACACCTCCCAGCCTGCCTTTCAGCACCACCTCCGATATTCGCGCCCAGTGCCGGACACTCATCGAACGGGCCAAGGCGGAGGGCCGCGAAACACTCACACACAGTGAAACGGCACAAGTTCTTGAAGCCTATGGCATACCCGTGGCCCCCAGTCGTTATGTATGCACACCGGATGAGGCCCGCGCCGCCACCCGGGAGCTGGAAGGACCCTGGGCACTTAAAATCGTGCATGAGGGCAATTGCCGACCCTTTCGGTATCGCAAGCATCCCCACCGTTTATCAGGCGGGCTGCTGCAGGACCTGCATGATCCGGAGCAGGTCGTGGAGGGCCTTGACCGCCTCAATAACAAAGCCCGCGAGAGATTTTCCCGGGTAACTGTCCACGAGTATTGCCTGCAGCCCATGCAGCGTGGCAAGCAGTCGATGCAGATTTGCGCAGGCATTACCCGCGACCCGGTGTTTGGTCCCTTGATCGTTTTCGGTATCGGTGGCTATAAGGTCAACATCCTGGCCGACCGCCAAGTCGCACTGCCGCCGCTGAACATGACACTGGCAGCAGATGTGGTGGGGCGCACCCATGCTGCACGGCTCATTCGGGAGCACTCTGGTGATCCCCAGCGGGATCTTGAGCGGCTTTGTCAGTTACTGGTCAAGTTGTCACAAATGGCCACGGATCTGCTGGAGCTGCGTGGGCTGGAAATCAATCCCCTGGTCCTTAACCGTGACGGTATCATGGGCGTGGACTTCGCCCTTGACCTGAGCACTCCAGCTCGTTTCGCGATCATGCCGTATCCTGAAGAACTGCGTGAATGGCTCACTCTGCGCAATGGCATGTATGTCGAGGTGAGGCCGATTCGGGCTGAGGATGCCCCGCTGATCACCAGTTTCCACAGCCAACTCTCCGAGGCGAGTATTCGTTTTCGCTATTTCCACAACAAGTCCGATCTCAGCCAGCGTGACCTGTCGTTGTTGTCGCATATCAACTACGACCGCCAGATGGCGTTTATCGCCGAGCATCAGCTGGAGGACGGCAGCAAGCAGATGCTCGGGGTAGTGCGAGTATGGAACGACCCTGACAACATCCGTACCGAATTTTCAATCATCGTGCGTGATGACATGGCCGGACAGGGACTGGGCTCATTGCTCATGAGCAAAATGATCAATTACTGCAAGAGTGTTGGCACCCTGGAGATGATTGGCAAGATCATGGTCGACAACTACCCGATGCGGGCGCTGATGAAGCACCTTGGCTTCCGTTGCACCTACAACATGGAAGAGCAAGTAGTGGATGCCGTGCTGCGACTCAATGAGCCGAAGAGCGAATGGCAGCGCCACCGTCTGGAGAACCTGGCTGAGTGATGGTTCGCCAGGCCAGGCGGCGAGCACCGCTCAACTCGTCGAAATGGAGCTTATTGACCGGGCCTTCTTCATGGAGCCAGGCGAAACGTTCGCCAGGCCCCGTCACGCAATTCATAGCGAATGCGGTCGTGCAGCCTGCTGGGCTGGCCCTGCCAGAACTCTACCATTTCGGGCAC
>DXFC01000198.1 GCA_019114645.1 Candidatus Halomonas stercoripullorum | reverse complement strand
GGGCCGGCTATACACCGCCACAGCCCGCCATGCCCGGACTGCATGTCTTTGATGGCTACGACCTGGAAAAGCTGCTTGAGCGGATCGACTGGACCCCGTTTTTCATGAGCTGGCAGTTGAGCGGCAAGTACCCGCGCATTCTTGAAGATGAAGTGGTCGGCGAGGCGGCACGCAATCTGTTTGACGACGCCCAGAAGATGTTGCGCAAGCTGATCGACGAAAAGCGCGTCCAGGCGCGTGGCGTCATCGGCCTGTGGCCGGCCAACAGTGTCGACGACGATGTCATTGAGGTATATGCCGACGAGTCGCGCAGCCAGGTGGTGGAGCGGCTGCATCACATTCGCCAGCAAACCACCAAGAATCGCGATGGTGCCTGCTACAGCCTGGCCGACTTTGTCGCTCCCAGGGAGAGCGGCAAACCTGACTGGATCGGTGGCTTTGCGGTAACCACCGGTCATGGTGTCGAGGAGCTGGCACAGAGCTACAAGGAAGCGGGCGATGACTACAACGCCATCATGGTG
Organism: Candidatus Halomonas stercoripullorum; assembly: GCA_019114645.1. GTDB lineage: Bacteria > Pseudomonadota > Gammaproteobacteria > Pseudomonadales > Halomonadaceae > Halomonas > Halomonas stercoripullorum. The sequence goes on along the minus strand of DXFC01000198.1, from coordinate 7,001 downwards.
CAAGCCTTGACGGATCGCTTGGCGGAAGCCTTTGCCGAGCACATACACGAGCGGGTACGCAAGGAGTTCTGGGGATACGTGCCAGATGAAACCCTGGATAATGAGGCGTTGATTGCTGAAAAGTACCAAGGCATTCGCCCGGCTCCCGGCTACCCCGCCTGCCCCGACCATACCGAAAAACGCACTCTCTTCCGAATGCTGGATGCGACGACCAATACCGGGCTTGAGTTGACCGACAATTTTGCCATGTGGCCCGCCGCCGCGGTATCGGGATGGTACTTCTCACACCCGCAGTCGAAATACTTCTCCACCGGCAAGATCACACGCGATCAGGTCGAGGTATTGGCCGAGCGTAAGGAGATGCTGACCAAGGAGTTGGAACGCTGGTTGGCACCGGTGCTCTCCTACGACCCGGATCGCTGATTTTTTCAAAGCTAGCGGGTCAACGGCTCGCGCCAATGGCGCGAGCTTTTTTCTTTCCACCGCTCTGTATATTCTTTTTAGTATAAAAACTATGCTTATATATTCTTTCATAGAATAAGCCGGAGCCGTTATGGTGTCATCAGACTACGCCAACTTCTCAGTAGCAGGATCGGCTGAATGTATCGTTATGACACCCATGATCAGACACTGGTCACTGAGCGCGTTGCTCAGTTTCGCGATCAGATGGAACGCTATCTGGCCGGACGCCTCAGCGACGACGAGTTCTTGCCCTTGAGGGTACAGAATGGGCTCTATATTCAACGCCATGCGCCAATGCTGCGCATCGCCATCCCGTATGGAATGCTGGCCTCCTACCAGCTGCGCAAGTTGGGTGACCTGGCCCGTGACTACGACCGGGGCTATGGCCACTTCACCACCCGCACCAATCTGCAATTGAACTGGCCCAAGCTGGAGACGGTGCCCGACATGCTGGCCGAGCTGGCCAGTGTGCAAATGCACTCCATCCAGACCAGCGGCAACGATATTCGCAACACCACCACCGATCAGTTTGCCGGTATTGCCGAGGATGAAGAGGTGGATCCGCGGCCCTGGTGTGAATTGATTCGCCAGTGGTCAACCTTCCATCCCGAATTTGCCTATCTTCCACGCAAATTCAAGATTGCCGTGACCGGAGCCGCCGAGGATCGTGCCGCCATTCTGGTCCATGACGTGGGCTTGCGCCTGTCGCGTGATAGCCAGGGTGAAGTGCGCGTCCAGGTACTTGCCGGCGGCGGCCTTGGCCGCACCCCGATGATTGCCGAGGTCATTCGCGACGACCTGCCCTGGCAACATCTGTTGACCTACCTGGAAGCCCTGCTGCGGGTGTATAACCAGTTCGGCCGACGTGACAACAAATTCAAGGCGCGGATCAAGATTCTGGTCAAGGCGCTGGGTGCCGAAGAGTTTCGTCGCCGTGTTGAAGCCGAGTGGGCCCATCTCAAGGATGGTCCCCAGACGTTGACTCAAGAGGCGGTCGAAGCGGTTCAAAGGCATTTTGTCGATCCTGAGCGGCGCGAAATTGCCCCCCAAGCCATTGCGGCTTATGAGCAGCTACGCAGTGAAAACCGCGCCTTTGCCCGCTTCGTTACCAACAACGTGCAGGGGCACAAGGTGCCGGGCTACAAGGCGGTTACGCTATCGCTCAAGCGCCCCGGGCATTCACCCGGCGATTTGACCTGGAAAGAGATGCACCAGGTCGCGGATCTGGCGGATGAATTCAGTTACGGAGAGCTTCGCGTCACGCATGAGCAGAATCTGGTGCTGGCGGATGTTGCCGTCGATCGGCTTGAGGCGCTGTGGCAGCAGCTGGAAGCGCTGGGTCTGGCCAACCCTACCATTGGCACCCTGGCCGACCTGATCTGCTGTCCGGGCGGTGATTACTGCGCCCTGGCCAATGCCAAATCGATTCCGGTGGCCCAGGCGATCCAGGAGCGCTTTAGCGATATTGACTACTTGTATGACCTCGGCCCGCTCGAGCTCAATATTTCCGGCTGCATGAATGCCTGCGGGCATCACCATGTGGGCAATATCGGGATTCTTGGCGTCGACAAGAAGGGGGAGGAGTGGTACCAGATTTCGCTGGGCGGAGCCCAGGGTAACGACGCTTCATTGGGCAAGATTCTCGGCCCCTCTTTCGACCGCGAAAGCGTACCCGATGTCATCGACAAGATTTTGCAAGTCTATGTTGGCGAGCGAATCGAGGGCGAGCAATTCGTCGAAACCTATCAGCGTATCGGCCTCAAGCCTTTCAAGGAGCGGGTATATGCTTGACCAGAACTCTTCCACGCGGCCCCTGATTCTCAATGGCCAGCCGGCCGCGGACCGGTGGGTGCTGGTGCGTGATGAGGACGCCACCCTGCCTGACGACTCCCCGGCCATCGTGTCGTTGGCACGGTGGCAGGCGCTGGAGGGAAGCCGTGCCTTGGCGCCTTGGCTGGCCAGCGATACCGAGCTGACCCCTGAGTTGGCGGAAGAGCTCTCCGGCTCTCCCCTCATTGCCATCGATTTCCCCAAGTTCACCGATGGGCGTGGCTATAGCCTGGCACGCCTGCTGCGTGAGCGCTATGGATACACTGGTGAGATCCGGGTGGTTGGCGATGTGCTGGTGGATCAGGTGTATTTTCTCAGCCGTTGTGGCTTCAATGCCTTGTCACTTCGTGAAGATCAGTGGATCGAGGACGCCATGCGTGCCCTCAAGGCCTTCAGCCGTGCTTATCAGCCGGCCGTGGACGTTGCCGAGCCGCTGTTTCGGCAACGCATGCGAGAGGCGTCCCAACGCCCTGCAGCAGCGCTTGCCTGAACCAGTATTCCGTTGCAGCAAGGGGCCGGCGTCTGCCGGCCCTTGGCTTTGAGCGTTGTTTAACCGCGTCGCTTCTGCTGGCGTTCGCGATTTTCTGCCCGGGCCCGCTCGCTTTTGCGTAGCATGACCCAGGTTGCGCCCAGTCCACCATCCGCCTGTTGGGCTGATACGTAGGCTTGGACTTCTTCGAATTGAATCAACCACTTGGCCAGATAGGAGCGCAGCACATTGGCCGGGCTGTCGATTTGCTGCCCCCGCCCATGCACGATTAGCACCGAGCGCAGGTCGTGGGCGTAGGCTTCATGAATAAAGGGGGGCAGTTGGCGGCGACACTCGGCAAGTGGCCGTCGCAACAAATGCAGGCGGGATTGTGCGGGATACCCGCCATGGCGCAGGCGATCCACCACAGCAAGCTGTATTCCGTCACGCCGGAATTCGACGGGGTCGAAAGGCGGGAGCAATTCGACAAAGTCGTCGGACAGAAAACTGTCGCCGGCGAGTTCTGCCTGGGCACTCTCGCGGCGTGCCAGTTGCGCCTCTGTGGGTTGACTCCGGTTGCCGCCGGGGTTGGCTTGATTGGCACCGCTGCGCAGCGGCTTGACCTCCCCTACCAACGTCCTGAAATCCAGATCCTCGTGTACCGACTGAGTCATGGCTTCCTCCGCGTTGATCGAGCCAGCTGATAGGGACAGAGCTTTGCACTCCTGACGCGAAGTCGCAACCGCCTGATCGAAGCGGAGATTTTCAAGCTCCGGTTGTGGCCGACATGCTGCCACTTCTACAATGGTGGACCCGGCGTCCAAGGATCGAGGAGTTCCCTATGGCTATCGTTCTGTATCATAACCCGCGCTGCTCCAAATCACGCGAGGCACTTGCCTTGCTGGAAGAGCGTGGCGCCGAAGTGGTTCTGCGTCACTACCTTGATGATCCCCTGAATGAAGAGGAACTGCGCAGCTTGATGTCGCGACTGGATGCCGATGGCGAGCGGTTGGTGCGCACCAAAGAGCCGGAATGGCAATCCGTCGAAGAGAATAACCTGGAGGATCAGGAGCAGGTGATACGGGCCATTCTGGCGTATCCCCAGCTGCTTGAGCGCCCGATTGGCGACAATGGCAAGCGTGCGATCATAGGCCGCCCGCCTGAAGACATTCTCGCCCTGCTACCCGGCAAGGATTGATTCTGTCGCTACGATATTGACCGTTCCACTTGAAGTGGTGCCATGATGCATGACTCACTGCCCTATGTACTGATCCTGTATTACTCGCGTTACGGTGCCACCCGCACCATGGCGGAACAACTGGCGGCCGGAGTGGAATCCTGCTCCGGTATCGAAGCACGTCTGCGCACGGTACCGCCGGTATCCCCCACCTGTGAAGCGGTAGACCCCGAAATTCCCGCCGAAGGCGCTATCTATGCCGAGCTGGATGACTTGCGCCACTGTGCCGGATTGGCCCTGGGCAGCCCTACCCGGTTCGGCAACATGGCGGCTCCGCTCAAGCACTTCATCGATTCGACCAGTGCCTTGTGGCTCAATGGTGCCCTGGTGGACAAGCCGGCGACGGCTTTCACCTCCACGTCCAGCTTGCATGGGGGGCAGGAGAGCACCCTGCTCTCCATGCTGTTGCCACTGTTACACCACGGCATGGTCTATACGGGCTTGCCGTATAGCGAGACGGACCTGATGACCACTACTGCCGGCGGCACTCCCTATGGTGCGAGTCATCTCGCCGGCCAGCGTAGTGACCAGCCACTGGATGATGCCGAATGTCGCCTGGTACGCGCTCAAGGCCAGCGCCTGGCCCGTCTGGCGCTGGCCTTGCAAGGCATGAGGGAAACGGCATGAGGCGTTGGCTGGAGGAGCAGGAGGCGCAGCACGGAATTGACCATTTGACCGCGCGCAGCCGTCAACTGGTGCTGGGTGGTTATATTGTGCTATTGGCGCTGCTAGCCTTGAGTGGGCTGACGATGGAAGCGGATAACAGCTCGCTCACGCCTGTGTTGATCCGGACTCTGCCGCTGGTGCTTTTCCTGCCCTCGATTCTGGGTAAACGTCCACGTGGTCATGCATGGCTCGCCTTTGTCAGCTTGCTCTACTTCGTTCAGGGCGTCATGGTGGCCACCCTGCCCGGACAGGGGCTCCTGGGCGGCGCCGAGGCGTTGGCGGCTCTGGCGTTATTCACTGGGTGCATGTTCTATGCCCGTTTTCGCAGTCGTCAGTTGAAGCTCCAACATGCGAACCCCTAATAGCCGCCGCGTATCTGAAGAGAGCGTGATCCCCACCGGTACCTGGGGTAGTGCCGCCACCCGTACCCTGCCCGTCATGTTCGGTTACCTGCCCTTGGGTGCCGCGTTCGGCATACTGGCGATCGAGATCGGCGTCCCCTGGTGGGGGGCGCTACTGATGTCGCTGCTGATTTATGCCGGGGCGGGACAGTTTCTGGCCGTGGCCTTGATGGCGGCAGGAGCGGGATTGCTGGAAGTCGCGGTAGCAACGCTAATGCTCAATTCACGCCACGTTTTCTATGGCCTCTCACTGCTCAAACGCTTTCAGGGCGCGGGCAAGGGCAAGCCTTACCTGATCTTCGCGCTGACCGATGAAACCTATTCGCTACTGACCAGCCAACCCGCCGAAGAACGCCATGATCACTCCATGGCACTGCGTATCAGTGCGCTCAACCATCTCTGGTGGATTCTGGGTTCGCTGGGAGGCGCCATGCTCAGCACGGCTATCGACTTCGACAGTCGTGGTATCGAATTTGCCCTGACAGCGTTATTCATTGTGCTCACTCTGGAGCAGGCGCGTCGATTACGCCAGGGTCTGCCTTTCATCATTGCTCTGTTCGCCGGCTTCGGTGCCCTGCTGCTGGTCCCTGACCAGCATATGTTGCTGGCGGCCATTGGGGCCACCTGTCTTATTCTGTTATTGCACTATCGCTGGAGCAAGAGTGACGCAAGGGGGAGTTCGGTGTGAGCCATCTTGAGCTAATCAGCTATATCGTGGTTTGCGCCCTGGCCACCTTTGCCACGCGTGTCGTACCTTTCGCGGCATTGGGCAAGCAGGCTGAACATCCCCTGGTCCTGCACCTGGGGCGCTATCTGCCCCCGGCAGTCATGCTGGTGCTGGTAATTTATGCCCTGCGGGAGTTTCGACCGCTGGAAGGTGGTCAGCTGAATGTCGCCGCCAATGGCTTGCCGATGCTGCTGGCCGCCCTGGTTGTCACTATCCTGCATGTATGGCGGCGCAACGCCTTGCTGTCGATTGTCATCGGCACCGGCTGCTATATGCTGATGGTCCAGCTTGGCTGGTCGCAAGGATAGAAAACACGGTGAAGTTGAAGATAAACAGGAGAACATCATGACACGTAGCCTTGCCGATATTCGCCGTGACTATGAAGGTGGCAGACTCGATGAGGAGATGGTGCCTGAAATGCCGATGCCGCTGTTCGATGAATGGATGGTGCTGGCACTGGAAGCCGAAGGCCAGGATAGTAATGCCATGACGCTAGCCACAGTCGACAGTCAAGGCTTGCCCCATGCCCGGGTTGTGCTGCTCAAGGGCTACGACGAGCGTGGTCTGGTGTTCTATACCAACTATCACAGTCACAAGGGCAGCGAGCTGGTCAACGTGCCCCATGCCGCGCTGGTGTTCTGGTGGCCCTCACTTAGCCGTCAAGTTCGGGTCGAGGGGCGTGTCGAGCAGGTGTCCGAGGCTGAATCAGATGCCTACTTCAACAGCCGGCCACGTGCCAGCCAGTTGGGTGCCTGGGTAGCGACCCAAAGCGTGGTCATACCTGACCGGCAATGGATTGAGGCGCGTGAGCATCGCTTTGAACAGGCCTATGAGGGCCAGGAAATCCCACGTCCAGCCCACTGGGGCGGCTTTCGTATCGTGCCCGAAATGGTAGAGTTCTGGCAGGGCCAGCCCAGCAGGCTGCACGACCGCATTCGCTATGAATTGCGTGACGGGGCCTGGCGAACGTTTCGCCTGGCTCCATGAAGAGATCCTGCCCATAAGCTCCATTTCGACGACTTGACTCATGTTCCCCGCCTGGCCTGGCGAGCCATCACTCCGCCAGGTTCTCCAGACGGTGGCGCTGCCATTCGCTCTTCGGTTCATTGAGTCGCAGCACGGCATCCACTACTTGCTCTTCCATGTTGTAGGTGCAACGGAAGCCAAGGTGCTTCATCAGCGCCCGCATCGGGTAGTTGTCGACCATGA
>DXFC01000197.1 GCA_019114645.1 Candidatus Halomonas stercoripullorum | reverse complement strand
TTCGCGGGAAATCGGCTTGGCACCGCTCCAGAAGGTCAGGTTTGAAGGTGCCAGATCGGCACTGCCACCGAGCAGTTCCGGCAGTTGCGGGCCGAGCTCGTTGAGGCAGTTAAGTGACGCCTTGCGTGTGGCGATGGTTTCGCCCTTCTCCTGCATCTTCTCGATAAAGGCTTCGCTACTGAGCTCTGCGGGCAGTTTGCATTCGGTGCGGCGACTGAATTCGCGCGCCAGATCAGGGTACTCCTGCTGATAACGGGCTAAGAGCGCCTGCCACTCGGTTTGCCGCTGCTTGCCCTCCTCACGGGCATCCCAGGCCTGGTAGATCGACTCAGGGATATGGAACGGCGCATGCGGCCAGTTCAGTTGCTTGCGTGCCGCAGCGACCTCTTCCTCGCCCAGCGGTGCGCCATGGGTCTCTTCTGTGCCTTGCTTGTTGGGCGCGCCGAAACCGATGATCGTCTGGCAGATGATCAGGCTGGGTTTGTCTTCATGGGTGCGGGCCAGTTCGATAGCGGCCTTGATCTGTTCGGGGTCGTGGCCGTCAACGTTGGGAATGACATGCCAGCCATAAGCTTCGAAGCGCTTGGCGGTATTATCGGTGAACCAGCCTTCAATCTGGCCATCGATGGAGATGCCGTTGTCGTCATAGAACACCGTGAGCTTGCCTAGCCCCAGGGTGCCGGCCAGCGAGCACACCTCATGCGAGATGCCCTCCATCAAACAGCCATCACCGGCAAAGCAGTAGGTATGGTGATCGACGATATCGAGGCCGGGGCGGTTGAATTGTGCCGCGAGGGTTTTCTCGGCGATGGCCATGCCCACGGCATTGGCCAGGCCCTGGCCCAACGGACCGGTAGTGGTTTCGACCCCCGGGGCGTAGCCATATTCGGGGTGGCCGGCGGTCTTGGCGTGGAGCTGGCGAAAGGCCTGCAGTTGTTCCAGTTCCAGCTCGTAGCCAGTCAAATGCAGCAATGAGTAAAGCAGCATCGAGCCGTGGCCGTTGGAGAGTATGAAACGGTCGCGGTCGGGCCACTTCGGGTCCTCGGGGTTGTGCTTGAGGTAATCGTTCCACAGGACTTCGGCGATATCGGCCATGCCCATGGGCGCGCCGGGGTGGCCGGATTTCGCCTTCTGTACGGCATCCATGGAGAGCGCGCGAATGGCGTTGGCCAGTTCGAAACGGGACGGCATTAGATAAGCTCCTCGCCTGGGGCAGAGTAGGGCAAGTCATCGGCAGCCTGCCGAGGCTTGCCGGTAGCATTCTGGCTGGGCACCACAAAAAGTGCGTAGCGCGGTCAAATACGGTTCACTATTGTCGCCGACTTGGCGCCAGCCAGCAAATGACGGGATGCCACAGCAAGTAGCACCATGTAAACTCGGTGCCCATTGAGCATGGCCTGCGCCATTCCGATTCGATGATGCCGCTACGCTTATCCCGTACCGGGCTTGCTGTTACATAAAAGGGTCGACACGCATGAGCGAATACTCACTGTTCACCTCCGAGTCTGTGTCCGAGGGACATCCGGACAAGATTGCCGATCAGATTTCCGATGCGGTGCTGGATGCCATCATTGCTCGCGACAAACATGCCCGAGTGGCCTGCGAGACACTGGTCAAGACGGGTGTGGCCATCGTTGCCGGCGAGATCACTACCGCAGCCTGGGTTGATCTGGAAGAGCTGGTGCGCAAGGTGATTGTCGATATCGGCTACACCTCCTCCGAGGTGGGGTACGACGGTGAGACCTGTGGCGTGCTTAACCTGATCGGGAAGCAGAGTATCGATATTGCCCAGGGAGTGGATCGCAGCAAGCCGGAAGATCAGGGAGCAGGCGACCAGGGCTTGATGTTTGGTTATGCCACCAATGAGACCGAGAGTTTCATGCCGGCGCCGATTCACTATGCCCACCGGCTGGTAGAGCGCCAGGCCGAACTGCGTAAAAATGGCTTGCTGACGTGGCTGCGGCCGGATGCCAAGAGTCAGGTCACTTTCCGTTACGATGCGGCGGGCAAGCCCTGTGGCGTGGAAGCCGTTGTGCTCTCCACTCAGCACGCACCGGAGATTGATCAGGAAGAGCTGCGGCGTATGGTCAAGCGCGAGATCATTCAGGAGGTGATTCCCGCCGAGTGGCTGACCGAGTCGACTCGCTATCACATCAACCCTACCGGCAAGTTCGTCATCGGTGGCCCGGTGGGTGACTGCGGTCTCACCGGGCGCAAAATCATTGTGGATACTTACGGCGGGATGGCCCGCCATGGTGGTGGTGCCTTCTCCGGCAAGGATCCTTCCAAGGTTGACCGCAGTGCTGCCTATGCCGGGCGCTATGTCGCCAAGAACATCGTAGCGGCAGGCCTTGCCGATCGTTGTGAAATCCAGATCTCCTATGCCATCGGGGTGGCGGAGCCGACCTCGGTGGCAATCAACACCTTCGGTACCGCCAACGTGGAGGAGTCGCGCATCAGCGAGTTGGTCCGCGAGCACTTCGATCTGCGGCCCTATGCGATTACCCGCATGCTCGACCTGCTGCACCCCATGTACCAGCTGACGGCCGCTTACGGTCACTTCGGGCGCGAGCCTTTTGAGCATACCTACACTTGGGTCGACGTCGATGGTCAGCATAAAAGCGAGACCTTTACCGCCTTCCCGTGGGAGAAGACTGACCGGGCACAGGCACTGCGTGATGCTGCCGGTTTGTAGCGGCCGCTGAGAGTATTTGCCAAAATCTACAGGCTGTAAGTCCAGACTTACGTGATTTGACAGGCCCCGCCGACA
>DXFC01000196.1 GCA_019114645.1 Candidatus Halomonas stercoripullorum | reverse complement strand
ACAGCGCATCAAACTTATCGGAATCGAAGGGGCGGTTGACACTCCCCCACTCGATGTCGCCACTGGTAGAAGGCTCATCGACAATGAAACGATCCTTGGGTGAACGGCCTGTGCGCAGGCCGGTATTCACTACCAGGGCGCCGTTGGCGGCCAGGTGGCCTTCACCGCGTGCCACAGCCCGCTCGATGAGTTCGGCGGTACTGAGGTTGACGTGTGCTTGAGGAGCGGCTTGGGATGTGGTCATGTCGTTTCCTGGGCCTCGCGGCCGGTTCTCTCTCATGTGCCAGGCGTACTTGACGCCATCGCATTATATTTTTGATCGTGTCGAAGTTCGATCAACCATTAAGCGGGCGCCATTATGGCAAAAAGCCGACCAGCGGGGAACGGCAACTTTGCCCACGTTTCTTGTAGTTTTACTACACCATCGCGGCAGATCGCGCTCAATGCAGCGTTGGGGGCTCATTTGGCGCACTTAGCAACGCCTCGATCTCGGCCGGAGTGAAGCGGTAGCGGCTATGGCAGAAGTGACATTGTGTCGCAACTTCGCCCTGCTCGGCCAGCACCGCACGCAGCTCCTCGGCACCCAGCGAGAGCAGCGCCCCGGCCAGACGCTCACGCGAACAGCTGCAGCCGAAGTGCAGCGACTTGGGCTCGAATACGCGCACCGTCTCTTCGTGATACAGCCGATAGAGCAGCTCCCTCTGCTCCAACCCCAGCAGCTCCTCGGTGCGCAGGGTGCGCGCCAGTTGTACGGTGCGATCCCAGGCATCTTCATCCTGGTTTTGCGACTCATCGGGCAGACGCTGCAGCAGCAACCCGCCGGCACGCTTGCCGTCGGCCCGCAACCACAAGTAGGTAGGCAACTGCTCGGACTGCGAGAAATACGCTTCCAGGCACCCCCCCAGTGAGTCTTGCTCCAGGGCCACAATGCCCTGATAGCGGTTACCCTCGCGTGGGTCGAGCGTAATCACGATATGGCCGTCGCCCACCAGCTCACGGAAGCTCGCCTCCTCGCCGGGTAGCGTGACGCCCTCGGCCAGCCGCGCAATGGCGCGCAGCTCACCCCCGGGATTGGATTCCGCCATGAGCAGGGAAAGCGCGCCCTCGCCGCGTACCTCAATGCTGAGAATGCCATCGAGCTTGACGGTATCGGTGAGCAGGGCCACTGCGGCCAGCAGTTCGCCCAGCAGTCGGTTGACTGCCGGCGGATACTGGTGGCGGTCGAGCACCTCAGCGTAAGCCTGCTGTAAATGCACAATCTCGCCGCGAACATTGGTGCGCTCGAAAAGAAAGCGTTGAATCTGGTCGGTCATGATCGGTTCCGGGAACGAGTTCAGTCGTCATGCTGGCGCTGGAAGCGCTGAATATCGCGGCGCTGCTTCTTGTCGGGCCGCTTGAGAGGGTGCTGCATCGCCTGGTTGGTCAGGCGTCGCGCTTCCGCCTCGCTTGCCCGACGCTCGGCGCTTTCGCTGGTTTCTTGGTAGAGTTCGCGGGCCTCCGGAGCGCCGCGGCGCTGATCGGAGAGTGCCATGACCTCGACTTCCCAAATGTCCCAGCCCTGGGGCACACGAATCAGGGCGCCAACTTCCACGCTTTTGCTGGTCTTGGTGCGCCCACCGTTGTAGTGCACCTTGCCGCCTTCTATGGCTTTCTTGGCCAGGGCCCGGGTCTTGAAGAAGCGAGCCGCCCACAGCCACTTGTCGAGTCGAACGCTATCCACTATGCCCTCCTGCTCCACCGCCTCCACCGGGCTGGCCTGTCGCTCCCGGCGTATCAGCATAGGAGAATAGCGTGCTGGAGTAGATACTGGCGAAGCGGTCCAGGGTGACGAACTCTTCCAGCTCCTTTTCCGGGCGCGTACTGTCGGGTTGCTTGATACCCATCAGGTAACGGATGCCGTACTCCCGCGCGCTCTGCAGTACGTCACGGTTATCATCGATAAACAGCGTACGCGCCGGGTCAAACGCTTCGACCTTCTGCAGGGCCGGCCAGAAGGCCTGCTCCTCCTTGGGCATGCCCAGGTCAGCCGATGAAACAATCGCATCCAGATAGCGCTCCAGGCCGGTAAGCGGCAACTTGAGCTGCAGGCTGTCACGATCCGCGTTGGTCGCCAGCACGACGCGGGGACCGGCGCGGCGAAGCCAGGTGAGAAAGTCCAGCGCATCACTGCGCAGCCCAATCAGGTGCTGCACTTCCCGCTTGAGCGCAACAATGTCCACGCCCAGCTCACGACTCCAGTAGTCCAGGCTGTACCAGTTGAGCGTGCCCCGCTCCCGCAGAATGCGCTCGCGCAGCTGCTCCTGGGTCGCTTCATCGAGTCGATGCAACTCAACATAGCGACGCGGCAAATGCTCTAGCCAGAAGTGGCTATCAAAGTGCAGGTCTAGCAGGGTGCCGTCCATATCCAGCAGCACGGTGTCGATGGCTCGCCAGTCGATCATGACAATTCCCGGTGGCCTCCAAGGGGGTGCAAGGCGTGGTATTGTACTCAATGGCGAAGGGCCGCGCATTCC
>DXFC01000195.1 GCA_019114645.1 Candidatus Halomonas stercoripullorum | reverse complement strand
GGTGAGCCGCGGCGGGATATTGAGCTGGCTTCGCTCACGCATCAGGGCGAAGTCTATGATATTCGTCTAGGTCGGTACCGGGTGGAGGGCGAGGAGCCGGTCTGGCTGGTGACCGAAGAGAGCGTGTCTGTTCTTCCCATGCTCTACGAGGCATATGGTCCTTCGCTGCTTGAGGAGTACATACCCGAGCGCTTCAAGACCCCACTGGGTTGGCTCGAGATCTGGGAATGGGTGGTTATCCCGCTGTTCTTGTTGGCTATCGGCCTGGTGGGCTGGGGGGTCTACCGCCTGGTGGGGTTGCTGGCGGACTGGTTTCCTGCCGGTTGGTCGAGTATTTTCACCGGCAGAATTGATGGGCCCATGGCGCTGCTGGTGATGGCGTTCACAGCCCAGGTGTTACTCGATTATGTGGTTTCCTTTACTGCCGTGGCGACCACCTTCATCCGGGTGCTGTTGATGATTCTGATTGCCTGGGGGGTGGGGGCGATTGCGTTGCGTCTGGTGGATACCATTCTGCTCAAGGTGACGCGGCGCTTCGTGGGGGAGATCGACGACACCAAGCCCTGGGATGAACGCAGGCTGCTCACCACGCTTTATGCGCTGCGCCGGGTCATTATTTTGGTAATGGTAGTCGTCGTTTCGGTCTATGTACTGAGTCAAATTCAGCTGTTCGAGACGCTGGGCATGTCGCTGTTGGCGTCGGCCAGTGTGCTGGCGGTATTGGTGGGCATTGCAGGCCAGGCGGTGCTCGGCAACATTCTCTCCTCGTTCCAACTGTCATTGGCCAAGCCTATCCGCATCGGTGACCTGGTGATGTTTGAAGGGCAATGGTGTTATGTGGAGGGCATTTTCTACACCTTCATCCGGCTGCGGGTATGGGACGAGCGGCGCTTGATCGTGCCGGTAACCTATTTTGTCTCCAAGCCTTTCGAGAACCTGTCGGTGAAGAGCGCCAAGATGTATCGAACACTGGAGCTCATCGTTCACCTGAGTGCCGATATTCAGATTATTCGAGAGAAGTTTCTTGAATATGCCAAGGATGAAGAAAATGTCATCGAGCACCACAAGTTATGCTGTTACGTGACAGGGCAGACCGAAAGAGCCCAGACTGTCGCTTGCTATCTCATGGCGTCCGATCCTTTCGCCGGCTGGGTGGCGGAGATGCAGATTCGCGAAAAGCTGATGAATTTCATCCGTGATGAGCATCCCGAGTGGTGGCCGCGAGACGTGGTGGTGCTAAGCCAGGCTGATGTTGCCAAGCCAGACTGATGTCGCCGAATCAGGCCTGGATTGCGGATAACACACTCCATGCGTGCAGGAGGAGAAGATGAACGTCAATGTAGAAGCCAACCGCCGCCCCGACTACGACCCTGAGCTGCAAGCCATCGCCGACTACGTGCTCGACTATTCAGTCGAAAGCGACGAGGCGTGGGACATTGCCCGTTACTGCTTGATGGATACCCTGGGCTGCGGCCTGCTGGCGCTACGTTTCCCTGAGTGTACCAAGCATCTTGGGCCGCTGGTCGAAGGTAGCGTGGTGCCGCATGGTGCGCGGGTGCCGGGCACGGCCTATCGCCTGGATCCGGTCAAGGCGGCCTGGGATATCGGCTGCATCATTCGCTGGCTCGATTACAACGACACCTGGCTGGCCGCCGAGTGGGGCCACCCCTCGGATAACCTGGGTGCGATTCTCGCTGTCGCCGACCATCTATCGCAGCAGCGCATTACCCGGGGCGAAGCGCCTCTGGTCATGCGTGATGTCCTGGAAGCGATGATCAAGGCCCACGAGATTCAAGGCGTATTGGCACTGGAGAACGCCTTCAACCGGGTCGGGCTCGACCACGTGGTATTGGTAAAGGTGGCTTCCACTGCTGTCGCGGCGAAGCTGATGGGCGCGGATCGCGAGCAGTTGCTGTCGGCGCTGTCGCATGCCTTTGTCGATGGCCAGAGTCTGCGCACTTATCGGCATGCTCCTAACGCCGGGTCGCGCAAGAGCTGGGCAGCGGGTGATGCCACATCTCGTGGCGTTCGACTGGCCGATATTGCGATGCGCGGCGAAATGGGCATCCCCGGGGTGCTTTCGGCACCGCAGTGGGGCTTCTACGACGTGCTGTTCAGCAAGACCAACAAGGATCAGCGGCTCAAGGAGGAGGAGCGGCGCCGTTTCAGCATCAGCCAGGCATACGGCACCTACGTGATGGAAAATGTGCTGTTCAAGATTGCATTTCCGGCAGAGTTTCATGCCCAAACTGCCTGCGAGGCAGCGCTGACGTTGCACTCCCAGGTCAAGACGCGTCTCGACGAGATCGCCAAGATCGTCATCACGACCCATGAATCGGCAATCCGCATCATCTCCAAAGTGGGGCCGTTGGCTAACCCTGCCGACCGCGATCACTGTCTGCAGTACATGGTCGCGGTACCATTGATCTTTGGCGAGCTGACTGCCGAGCACTACGAAGACGAGTTTCATGCAGCTCATCCGCTTATCGATGAGCTGCGTGACAAGATGGAGGTCGTCGAGGAGCCGCGCTACAGCCGCGAGTACCTCGAAGCCGACAAACGCTCGATCGCCAATGCCGTGCAGGTCTTCTTTACCGATGGCAGCAAGACCGAGCCGGTGGCCGTGGAGTATCCGATCGGCCATCGCCGCCGCCGTGATGAGGGCATCCCGCTGCTGGTAGAGAAGTTCAACGCCAACCTGGCCACCCGCTTTGCGCCGCGACGCTGCCAGGAAATTGCTGCCCTGTGCGCAGACGGGGAACGGCTGGCAAGCATGCCGGTCAATGCCTTCGTCGATCTGTTGGTGACCTGAGCCATCGCTTGGCCATCTGGCATCCTGCTGCGCTAGTCTGGGTGTGCGCTTTTTTAAAATCAAGAAGGAGTATTCCATGCAAGTCGTGACACTGGGCAGCCCGGGTGGGCTGGACCGTTTGGAAGTGAGCGACCGGGAAGCGCCTGGCGAGCCGGGCCCGGGTGAGATTCGCGTGCGTTTGCATGCCAGCTCGCTCAACTTTCACGACTATCTCGTAGTGACTGGCATGCTGCCGGCCGAGGATGGCCGTATTCCCATGTCTGACGGTGCGGGCGTAGTAGAAGCAGTGGGCGAGGGCGTCGAGGAGTTTGCGGTTGGTGATGCGGTGGTTTCCACTTTCTTCCCCTATTGGCTTGATGGCCCGGCGCGGGTCGGCGACTTCAAAACCACCCCCGGCGATGGGGTCGACGGCTACGCGCTTGAGCAGGTGGTTCGTCCGGCTACCTGGTTTACTCACGCTCCCCAGGGCTACAGCCACGCAGAAGCCGCTACGCTGACCACCGCTGGATTGACTGCCTGGCGTGCATTGGTGGTGGACCGCAATCTCAAGGCGGGGGATACCGTGCTGACCATGGGCACTGGTGGTGTCTCCATCTTCGCCCTGCAATTTGCCAAGGCGATGGGTGCGCGGGTGATTTCCACCTCTTCCTCGGATGAGAAGATCGAAAGGCTGAAGGCCCTTGGTGCCGACCACACTATCAACTACAAGGCGGAGCCGGAGTGGGGCAAGAAGGTAAAGGCGCTGACGGATGGTCAAGGTGTCGATCATGTGATCGAGGTGGGTGGCCCTGGTACTCTGCCCCAATCCATCGATGCAGTGCGTATCGGCGGACTTATCTCACT
>DXFC01000194.1 GCA_019114645.1 Candidatus Halomonas stercoripullorum | reverse complement strand
ATCTCACTGCTGCCGACATTCTGGCAGAATGTCTCCTTGTTCAATCCCATTGTTTATATGGTCAACGTGTTTCGCCACGGCTTTCTCGGTACATCCGATATCCCGGTAGGCTGGGCCCTGGTGGCTATTTTTGCTTTCATTGTCGTGCTCTTCACCATTGCGTTGTGGATGCTGGAGCGTGGAAAAGGAATCAGAAGCTGATATGAGTGAAGAGCGTTCCGAATACCTTAAAAATGCCCCTTTGGGTCAGGCGTCCAGCTATACCGAGCACTACGATCCCGGGCTACTCTATTCAATTCCACGTGTCGAGAGCCGCACTCCACTGGGTATCGAACAGGACAAGTTGCCTTTTGTAGGCGAGGATGAATGGCACGCTTTCGAGGTCAGCTGGCTCAATGCCCGCGGCAAGCCCGAGGTCGCCGTGGCGCGTTTTCGTCTGCCTGCCGACTCGCCCAACCTGATCGAGTCGAAGTCGTGGAAGCTCTATCTCAACAGCTTCAACCAGACCCGCTTCGATACCCACGAGCAGGTAGTCGAGACATTCGAGCGTGATCTCTCCAGGATTGCCGGTGCGCCGATGGATGTGGCGCTGTTCCATGTGGATGACCTGACACTTGCGGCACAGCGGCTACCGGGCGAGTGTCTGGATGATCTGGATATCGAGATCGACAGTTATACACCCGACCCGGAATACCTGACGGCAGGGGAGGAGGTGGTGGAAGAGACCCTCTATTCGCACCTGCTCAAGTCCAACTGCCCGGTAACCGGGCAACCTGACTGGGGTAGCGTGATGATTCGTTATCGCGGACCCAAAATAGACCGTGAAGGCCTGCTGCGTTACCTGGTGGGTTATCGCCGACACCAGGATTTTCACGAGCACTGTATCGAACATATTTTTATCGATCTCATGAGGCAGACACGTCCAGAGCGTTTGCTGGTTCTGGCGCGCTATCTGCGACGTGGCGGGCTGGATATCAGCCCCTGGCGCGGGACGCCCGGCGAGCGGCCCCCCGAGCCTTTACGCCTGGCCAGGCAGTAGGCCGGTACGGCGCTGACAGGACATACTGACAATTTTTTATGACTGGTAGGGGGAAACCGTATGGATGCACTGACCCTTCTGCATCAACGCAGCTCGATGGGCAAATTGATGGGCCCGGTCCCAAGCCCTGAGCAGATGGAGATGATTTACCGTGCCGCGTTGCGTGCACCCGATCACCGGGAGCTGCGGCCCTGGCGCTTCATTGAGTTCAGTGGAGAGGGCCTGAACCGGCTGGGCGAGCTTTTCGCCGAAGCCGAGTACCGTGAGAACCCGGACTGCGGCGACGCTGTGCTGGACGCTGCACGCAAGAAACCGCTGCGTGCCCCCATGGTCATTGCTGTGATCGCCAAGGTCACGCCTGATGAACCCAAGGTGCCGAAAGTCGAGCAAGTGCTTTCCGCCGGCTGTGCTGCGCATGGCATGCTGCTCGCGGCGCATGCCCTGGAGCTTGGGGCCATGTGGCGTAGTGGCAAGTACATGTTTGACCCGACGGTACGCAAAGGACTGGGGCTGGATGAAGACGACGAGATTGTCTCCTTCCTTTATCTGGGGCACCTGGGGGGACGCCACAAGCCCATCGCCGAGCATAACCTTGGCGACTTCGTCGAGCGCTGGGCATGAGCAGGCGGGAAGCCGGTATACCGCATCCCCGTTTGCCACTGCCCCAGCCGGGGCGGCGCGATGACCCACAGGCATTTCTTACCTGGCTCAAGGCGGCCATTCCGGCCATTGAGCATCTGGGCATTCGTACGCTCCAGTGGCAGGACTCGCACCTGGTGGCAGAACTGGCACTCGCGCCCAATCTGAACGACAAGGGCACCGGCTTTGGTGGTGCCTTCGCGTCTCAGGCTATTCTGCTGGGCTGGTGCTGGACCACCTTGTGGTTGCGCGAGCGCGGCATTGCCCGGGATATCGTCGTAGCGGAATCCAGCCAGCGTTTTCTGGCCCCCGTGCTTGGCGATTACCGTCTGAATTGTGGTCCGGAAGACAGCCAAGGCCCGGACAGCTTGGCCCAGCGTCTGGAAAGCCATGGCCGTGGCCGCATCACCCTGAAGCAACAACTCTGGTGTGGCGATACCCTGTGTCTGGAAGCCAGCGGCAATTACGCGGTGCTGCCGGCCGCCTGAGCCAAAAACTTGCTTGCAAACGCGCACTTAAGTCGTTAGACTTTGCGCCGTTCTGACGCATATGGCTTGGCCAATAAGCGTGAGGGCAGACAATGCGGAGGGGTGTCCGAGTGGTCGAAGGAGCACGCCTGGAAAGTGTGTAGGTCGCAAGGCCTCGAGGGTTCGAATCCCTCCCCCTCCGCCACGAATTATGAAGTCCGTCGAGCTAATGCTCGACGGACTTTTTCATTTTTGGCTGTTGGGTACGGGAAAGGGCTTGATGGTTTGAACCCCAGCGTGAGGCCTCTATCCCCAATGGGGTAGGATAGCGTTAGGTCGCTAACGCTGGGGGATGCCATGGCATTTCGTTTTCAACGTCGGATCACGCTGGCTCCGGGAGTACGTCTTAATTTGAGCAAGCGTGGCCTGGGCCTGTCGGTAGGTCCCAGGGGAGCAAGCCTCAGCATGGGCCCAAGCGGGGTGTATTCCCATGCCGGCATTCCTGGCACCGGCCTGGCCTATCGGCAAAAACACAATGGGTCACAGCAGCCAACGGGCTGCAGCGATTCCGGACGGACCAGTCCTGCAGCTGCTCTGGAAGCACTGCTTTTAGAAGGTGGCTCACTGCCTGTCCGGCTTGAAATAGATGCCAAGGGCAGCATCCGCTACTTGCATGACGATGGCACTCCATTGGGTGATGAAGAAACACGCGTGCTGCGCCGGCACGCTCGGGAGCCCCTGCGCGAACAGTTGGCTGAGTACTGCCATCAGCTCAATGGAGGCCTAGACCGGCTAGGTCGGCTGCATGAGGAAACCCCGTCCCCGCATTCTCATGGTTATGCTACCCAGGCATTCACCGAAGCGCCTCCGTCACGCCCTACACTGCGTCAGCTTGCCTGGTGGCATAGAGTGTGGCCGCCGGCACAACGGCGTATTGAGCAGAACAATCGGCAGCTGCAAACGGCTTTCGACACGGCTTATCGCGATTGGGAGTGGCGCAAGGCTGATCACGATGCAGCCGAGTTTGCCCGTCAGCAACGCGAGAGCGAAGGTGTCCTATATGACCTTGATGCCATGGAGCAGACTCTGCGCGAACGGTTGGAAGAGATCGACTGGCCCCGTGAGACCGGTATCGATTTTGATTTTGGCGGTAATATTGACACCATTGCGGCCGATATCGATCTGCCAAATGAAGAGGAAATGCCGGGCCGCCACTGGAGCATACCTGCCAAGCAGGTGAGGCTAACATCACGCAAGCTCAGCAGTACACAGCAGCGCAAGCTGTACCGGGATCACGTTCACGGTATCGCCTTTCGTGTACTCGGGGCGATATTTGCCCGCTTGCCTGCCGTGCAGGAAGCGAAGGTCTCGGGTTATCGTCAGATCCCGGATACTGCCACTGGAGGCACGCGAGACCAGTACCTCTATAGCATCAAGGTGTCCCGAACCCAATGGGAAAAAATCCATTTTAACAAACTGGAACGGGTCGATCCCGTTACTGCTGTGGAGGCTTTCACTCTACGCCGCGACATGACCAAGACTGGCATTTTTCGCGATATCGAGCCGTTCAAGCTAGTGTAATCATGCGTAACGTCAAATCTGCTTTTCATTACAATTTTTCGTAACCTACGTTAATACGCATTTGGCCCTGAGTGACTAGAGTAAAGGTTATGGAACTAGGGAAAGTTCGTCAGGGAAGATCGAGCAATGGACGGCTCAGACTCAGGGACGCTTGGGCAGGAGGCCTGAGGAAGTTAAATAGGGAAGCGTTGTGAACGGTATCATTAAGCCCGGCCCCTGTGGTCGGGCTTTCTTTTTTCCTTTCAGGCGCGAGCGACTGGCAGCTCATCCCATTGGGTAGTGTAGCGCTGGGTTAATCTGGCGCAGCGTAATTGCCAGGTGGCGCCGGGGCTGGGAGTGCCGAGCTTGATGGTACCGCGCCCCATACGCTGGTTCAGTGCGTCGATGGTCGCCATCAGTTGCTGGCTGCGCTGTCGTTCCCGCTCGCTCTGTGGTGTATCTAGCAGCGAAAGCTGCTGCTGTTGGGCAGCAATCAGGTCGAGCAGCATGACGCCTGCTTTCTGATATTGGTACCCTTGCCGATAAATGCGTTGTACGGCGCTGCCGGCGACCTGCAGTATTTGTCGACTGTCGGCAGTGGGGTAAGGCAGTTCAAGCGCCAGGCGGGGGGAGTACTGCGCCAGATCGGTACGGTGTGGGTGGGTTTCGAGAAAAACCAATACCGCTCGGGCGAGGCTGTTTTGTTGGCGTAGCCTGGCAGCACCAAGCTGGCCGTGTTGGCGAACGGCTGCGCGGATATCATCCAGACTGTTCGTCAGTTTACCGAAGGAACGGCTGGTCATGATGCGCTGACGAGCGCCGTCGAGGTCGTTCATCTCGATGCACGGGATACCACGTAGCTCCAGGGCGGTGCGTACCAGAGTGGCACTGTAATGGCGGCGTAGCCGGCGGGTATCGGCCTGGGCGAGTTCCCAGGCATTCTTGTAACCGCTGAGTGCCAAGCGTTCGGCCAGGCGTCG